>NZ_NFJA01000009.1:0-65760 GCF_002159615.1 Bacteroides sp. An279 | reverse complement strand
CTGTGATGAGGAAGATAGCGGGCTATCTGACGAAGAACAGGAGCGAAAAGGACCAAAAAATCGCCCAAAGCACACACGAAAACGGATACATCAAGACAAGAAAAACTTTCTGGAGAAATTCAAAACAGCTTCTAAGTTATCTGCGAATATTTTTTTGAAAAAAATGAGCGAATGTCTGTGGCTTTACTAAATTGCTTGTAGGGCAGACCTATATTTCTGTTCGTATGCATTCTGTAGATGCTTTTAGGTGAAGATATGGATTTTCCTTTACGGGAAAAGCTTTTTGCATGTGAGTGTAAATCAGTTGTTTAGGACAAAATAGACTATATGACTGACAAAATGAACCTTCTTGTCCGGCATATTTATGATTTGTTTCAAGAAGTTAGCTTATCTTTACGCAGTCAGCAAAAGACTAGCCTATGCATTATTATATATAGGTGTGGGGCGGTGTTTGCATTATTTTGTGCGTACTGGTAGAGAACTTGTTTCCGTATGGGAAGGTGGTTTGAGCCTGCATGCAATAATGCTTTTAATGGTTGTGATAAATTTTATGTAAATCTATGAGACAGAACAGATTCTTATTTTTACTTCTGTTTGCCGTGGTTGGGGTGTTACCTGTTGCGGCGCAGTGGCGTGTCGGTTTTCAAGCTGGTTATACGCACAATTCGCTGACCACGGAGTCCGGTTACTTTTATGACCGGCGTTATGTGGCTTTGGGTGGTTTCACGGCGGGTTTACCCGTGCAGTATGCTTTCAATGATTGGTTGGCTGTGCAGGCTGAGGTGTCCTATGTACAGAAGAACTACGGGATGCGTCGTTCGGGATTTTTTGAGCCGTTACACGAGGACATGACCAATCATTACTTGTCCGTGCCCGTATTTGCCCGTTTCTCCTTTGGTGGCAAACGGTTGCGCGGTTTCCTCGATGCAGGTTTTTATGCAGGCGGCTGGCTCTCCAGCCGGCGCGAGGGGACGACATTTGCTATGTTTTCTGAGCCTGAAGGTGTAGAAAATCCTTCTGACGTGAGTGACAATACTATTTTGTATACCTATGATGAGAAATATGCATTCGACTCCCGGCGTGACAACCGTTTTGAGGGAGGTGCCTTGGTGGGAGTCGGTCTGGAGTATCGCTTCACTCCCGTATGGGCAGTCGTAGCCGAATGCCGTTACCACCATAGCCTGAGCGATATGCAGAAAGACTATATGAAGGATCGCGTGCCGCGATACCTGAACACTTTCCTTTTCCAAGTAGGCGTACTGTTTACCTTGGGTGATTAATGAACCGATTATGATAAAAAGATGAATAAAATGAAAGCAAGGATACGTTTGATGGCCGGAGTGTTGATGGCCGTGTGTGTATTGGCCGCCTGTCGTGACGAAATGCCCGATATGCAGAATCCGCGGACTGATATAAATATTTATAATTGGTCGCAGTTGTTCGATGCCTATTGGTCGGGCATGAACTATAACTACGTGTTTTGGGACATCGACCCGACGGACTGGGATGCCGTGTATGACGAATACAAGCCCCAATTTGATGCGTTAGCGGACAAAGGTTTCAGCGATAAGGCAACGAATGAGGAAGCCTTCGGAATGTTGGAAGAGTTGTCTTCCGGATTGATTGACGGGCATTTCGGATTGACACTAACTCTTCCTTCGGATACAGTCCTTTATCGTCCGGCAGAGGGACGGAAAGAGCAGCGCCCTAATTATCATCCTTTTGATGAACAGACGCTGGAGGATTATGCAAATATGTTGTTAGGCTTGCACGATGCAGGCAGATTTTCTGACGCACGCTTGGTGTTGGCTCCAGAATCAGGCAATGCGCTTTATGCCAGTGGCATCTTGGACGAGGATATCGTCTATTTCCGTTTGTCGTCGTTCATGTTGACCGAACATGTCGGAACAGGTGATATCGTTGATCAGATAGTCGCGAACTATCACGACCTGTTGGACAACTATCCGACGGTCGAGGGGGTCATCATCGATGTACGCCACAATATCGGAGGTAATCTGTCGGATTTGCCGATAGTGTTGGGTAAGTTCGTGGATGAGGAGAAAATGTTGTTTTATACTCGTCAGAAAAATGGTCCCGGACGGTTGGATTACACGCCGTGGACTCCGGAAGTGTTGAAACCAACGGAGCGGAGCCGTGATTTGGATGTGCCTATAGTAGTGATGGCAGACATGAATTCTATCAGCATGGCCGAGATGACCACCCTAGCCGTGCTGGGCTTGCCTAAGGGTTGCTTCATTGGCGAACGGACCCATGGGGGAATAGGTACCATTGCGGCTGACAACATCGCATTTGATCAGTTTTATGGTGGCTATTTCAATATAAACGACATCCTGGAGGTATATACCACCATGACCATGATGAAGGACCTTGACGGTGTCAACCACGAGGGTGTCGGCATACCTCCCACCATTGAAGCGCCTTTCGATGGGGTTAATTTGCTTCAAGGCATTGACACCCAGTTGGAACGTGCCGTGGAGTATATCCATACGGGAAAATGATTATTGAGGGTGTATCAAAATATCATTTCTATTTTGATACACCCTCAAGCATTACATTTATTATTTGTAGAGTGCCTTACTCAATTCTTCCAGTCCGGCTTCTCCCGGCAGCCCGGGGAAAGCTTTCTTCATGTCGTCCGTAAAGGCTTGTGCCGTCTGGTTATTGCCGAGCACCTCTTTCATCTTTTTCAGATAGTCGATTTTGAACTCTACCGCATCGCGCTTTGCCGCACCTCCGTGTCCGCCGATGAACAGTTCCGCTCCCGATGCCAGTGACTTTTCCGCTTCTGCTATTTCCGCATCAATGGCAGCCGGAGAAGAAACCTGCAAATGGCTTACGTGTGCCTTTGCCGGAGTCCAGTGCGTATAATAAGCCTTGCCTCCTATCAGGATGCTTGCGCCCGGAAAATCGGATGTCGCTCCGTGGCGGAACTCGAACGGGACTCCTGCCCAAGTCTGCGTAGTGCCGAATGCCACTTCCGAAGCCTTGCCTGTAGGCATGTCGGTCAGGGCATCGCCGAAAGCCTGCGCGAATCCTTTCATCATGCCGCCATAGATTTCCCCTTTCGTAAATTGGGGCATTTTGGCAGATTGCGGGCACTCGCTATGTGTTTTCAACAAGCTTGTTTCTTGTATACAGTTAGTTTCATTCTACGTTCCACGGCGTGGAATGTATATTCCAGCCCATGGAACGTACATTCCAGCCCGTGGAATATATGTTCCGGCTGGTGGAATATAGAATATAGCTAAGTGCATGAAGGTTTTCAGTTATCGGTTCAATGAAATTATCTTGTCTTTTATAATAAATAATGTGGAGGATAAGGGCTGATTGCACCCATCCGATAAAAGCTTGCTACATAAAAGGAATTTGATTACTTTTGTAGAGTGAATTGAAAAGCAATATAATATGGATAGGACAATGATAGAAGATATGATGTTTCCGGATTGCCCGATACGGAACATCTTGGCAAGGCTCTGTGACAAATGGTCGCTTCTGGTTATATATACGCTGAACAAGGCGGGTAAGGAAGTCATGCGCTTCAAGGAGTTGCAGCGCGAAATCCCGGACATATCGCAGAAGATGCTGACCGTAACCTTGCGGACATTGGAGGAGGACGGCTATATTACCCGTACCGTCTATCCGGAAGTGCCTCCGAGGGTGGAGTATGCCCTGACACCGCGTACCCATTCGTTGCTTCCGCACATCAATGCGCTGATAAGTTGGGCGTTGGAGAACAAAGATGCCATTATCGAAGACAGGAAAAGAGTAAAGAAGTAAAACGCTTACATGTCCGTTTCCGGCATTCGGCCTTGTTCGGTATGCAGAGGCATACAACTTCTTCAATATTGTAATCTTATTGCAACGGACTTGTAAACGGAAAGTTATCCGATTGTCGTATACCTGTAAAAGGGAAGCTCTTTCTTTGCACTCGGTAAAAGTTTAGTAAAATAAGGTAATGAAAAGAGTTAGAAAATGGATGACTTCGGCTGTTCTCTTATCGATGTTTGCAGCCAATGTTTTTGCGGTTGAGGTAAATGTGAATGTAAAAGGTTGTATCAAGGACCAGAAATCGAAAGAACCTCTTATCGGGGCTACTATCCGGATTGTGGGAAGCAATATCGGAGCTGTAACGGATATAGACGGAAACTTCCAGCTGAAAGGGGTGGAAGACGGTATCTATGACATTGAAATTAAATATGTTGGTTATAAAACAACGGTCAAACGTCAGGTAAAGGTAGAGGATAACAAAGTGACCACACTCGATTTCGAGTTGGAACCCGATACACAAATGTTGTCGGATGTGGTGGTTGTGGCTAAGGCGAACCGCGAGTCGGAGAACGTTACTTTATTGGAGCAAAAGAAATCGGTGGTGGCAATTCAGTCGGTTGGCGCCCAGGAGTTATCCCGCAAGGGTGTGGGAGATGCCGAAGGGGCAGTTACCAAGATATCGGGCATTTCGAAACAAGACGGTGTGAAGAATGTGTTTGTCCGCGGATTGGGCGACCGGTATAACTTGACTACGCTGAACCGTTTTCCGATTCCTTCGGAAGATCCGGAGTACAAGAACATTGCGCTCGACTTCTTTTCTACCGATATTATCCAGTCGGTAGATGTCAACAAAGCTTTTTATGGCAACACGTATGCCGATGTGGCAGGTGCCAACATCAATATTTCTTCGAAAGAACTGGTAGGTTATGGTGAAATCAATGCCAGCGTGTCGGGCGGATTCAATACACAAAGTCTTTCTTCTGATTTCCTGAAGCTCGACGGGGTGAACGCCTTCGGATTTGCTGATAGCAAGCAGCCGGGCGATGATCTTTCTGTATACAACTTCCAGAACCGTTTGGACCCTTCGAAGAAAAGCGGGCTGGTGAACCAGAGTTATAGCATTTCGGGCGGAAAGAAATTTGATATCCACGACAATCCGCTTTCGTTCTACCTGATTGCCAGTCATAACCGCGATTATTCTTATTATGAAGAAGAAGTGCGCAATTCGATTACCACGGGTGAGCTTTCGCAGAATATGCTCGGAAAGAAGTCGAATGTGGAAACTTCGCAAGTCGTGATGGCAAATCTGAACTATCTGCATAATAACAAGCATGAATTGACTTACAATTTTATCATGTTGCACGCTTCGCGCGAATCGATGGGCGACTACTTGGGTATGGATGCCGATTACCAGTCTTCGGACACCTACGAAGGCTTCATGCGCCGCCAGCAGACCAATGACAACTTGCTTTTCGTCAATCAGCTGGATACCAAATGGGCGTTGGCGGATAAGCTCGACTTTAATGTAGGTGCCGCTTATAACATTATCAAAGGACTGGAACCTGACCGACGCATCAATAATCTGGTAAAGACCGACCGGGGTTATGTGCCGATGAAAGGTACAGGTATCCAGCAACGTTATTTCTCGGAACTGAATGAAGACGACCTGAATATCTGTGCGGGTTTTACTTATAAACTTCCCGATAACTTTTCACAGGAATCCAACATCCAGTTGGGCTATGCCGGACGCATTGTGGACGATAATTTTACAGCTACCGAGTATGATATGTCGGTAGTGCGCCAAGAGGTGTTTGATATCGACAATGTACAGTTTGATAATTATTATACGCAAGAGAATCTGGATAATAACTACTTTGTCCTCGACAAGAACGTAGACGAGTACACCGTGGATAAGAAAATCCATTCGGCATACGCAGAGGCTACCTACCAGTTTACCGAAGGGTTCATTGCCAACGTGGGTGTGAAGTATGATAAAGTGAATATGGATGTAGATTATAATGTGAACCGTGGCGGAACGCAGGGAAGCCAGTCCATCAACAAAGACTATGTGCTGCCCAGCCTGAACCTGCGTTACAATTTCAATGACAAACATTCGCTTCGTCTGGCGGCAAGCAAGACTTATACTTTGCCTCAGGCGAAGGAGATTTCTCCGTTCCGTTATGTAAACGTGACGTTCAATAGCCAGGGTAATCCCGATTTGCAGCCTTCGGATAACTACAACGTAGATTTGAAATGGGACTGGTATCTTTCGTCCGGCGAACTGATTTCGGTGACCGGATTTTATAAATACATCAAAAATCCGATTTCACGTATCGAGATTGCCAGTGCCGGCGGATTCCTTTCGTATGAAAACATAGCCGACCATGCTACGGTAGCCGGTGCGGAAATTGAGATACGGAAAGATTTGTTCTCTCATCCGATGCAGGACGGAGGGTTGCAGAAGCTGAGTTTCGGTGTGAATGGTGCTTATACTTACACTTGTGCGAAAGTGCCTCTTGCCACCGACCCGACCGGTTCCCAGTTGGAAGGCGCGGCTCCCTGGCTTGTCAATGCCGACCTGACTTACTTGGTGCGTAAAGGAAGCAATTCATTTACCAATGCATTGGTGTTCAATTATTTCAGCGACCGTCTGTACACCATCGGTACACAAGGATACCAGGACATTGTAGAAAACGGGATTCCGACCCTTGACTTTGTATCTTCGGCTAAGATTGGCGAGCACTTTACCATCAGCCTGAAAGCGCAAAACTTGTTGAACTCCGTTCATCAGCTGACACGTAAAGGAAATGCAACGAATGAAGAGGTGGTGTTAAGCAAGTACCGCAGAGGAATCGATTTCAGCCTTGGGGTGGCATGCACGTTCTAAGAAGCTGTTTTGAATTTCTCCAAAAAGTTTTTCTTGGCTTGATGTATCCGTTTTCGTGTGTGCTTTGGGCGATTTTTTTGTCCTTTTCGCTCCTGTTCTTTGTCAGATAGCCCGCTATCTTCCTCATCACAGAAGCGGAAATGCCTCAAAAACTCATCCCAAATCATCGCACGATAAATTCAAAACAGCTTCTAAGTCTGCTTGGAAAAATATAATCAGAACAATAAACCAAACTATAATTTTAACCAAATTATCGAACAATGAAAAAGTTTTTCTTAAATGCGATGTTGTTTGCCGCATTGGCAAGCAGTGTATCACTGACTTCTTGTAGTGACGATGACGATCCTCAAGGCGGAGACCAAGGCGGAGGTGAAGAACCTACAGAAACCGTTGAGCTTTCGGGTAATGTGGAAGGAACGATGACCTTGGATGCCAATACGGAATATCTTTTGACTGGTACGCTGACTGTACCCGATGGCGCTGTTCTTGAAATTCCTGCCGGAACTACCATCAAGGCACAACAGGGCTTCGACAAATACATCATCGTGGCACAGGGCGGACGCATCAATGCCCAAGGTACGGCACAGGCTCCCATCGTGTTTACGGTAGACGATGAAAGCAAGGCTGAGCCGGGCTATTGGGGCGGTTTGATTATCAATGGTAAGGCTCCTATTTCAGGTCCTGCAGGAAGTACCGCTACCGGTGCTACCGAGGTGGACAACAACATGGCTTACGGAGGAAGCAATGCTGCCGACAATAGCGGAACATTGCAATACATCGAATTGTGGTACACCGGAGCGCGCTCAAGTGCAGACATCGAGCACAACGGTTTGACCTTGAACGGTGTAGGTAACGGTACTACCATTAACAATGTATATATTGTAGAAGGTGCCGACGATGCTATCGAGTTCTTCGGAGGTACAGTAAATGTAAGCAATTTGCTTGCTGTAAACTGTGATGACGATATGTTCGACTTTACTCAGGGGTATTCCGGTACCTTGTCTAACTGCTACGGCATTTGGGAAGAAGGTTTCACCAGCACCGAAGAAGACCCGCGCGGTATCGAAGCCGATGGTAACTTGGACGGAAACGGTGCCGACCATACGCCGCAATCAGACTTTAAGGTAGAAAATATGACCATTGCCAACTTCTCTGCAAGCCAGGCTATGCAGGATGCGATAAAAGTTCGCCGTGGCGCTACGGCACACATCACCAACGCTTTGGTAATGGGTACAGGTGCTGTTGAGAACTTGATTGACCTGAACGATGGCAAAGGCGGTGCAGGTGAAGGTACTGAAATGAGCGTAACCAACCAGTTGGAATCTGTTACTACCGATGGTGACCTGAACGCTGAAGGCACATACGAAGGTGTGGTTATCGAAGCTGGAAATACGGGTGCCAATACCAGTGCACTGTCATGGACAGGCTATCAGTTCCCGGGCGAAACCGAAGCTCCGGAACCTGCTACGGCAACCCTTTCAGGCGATATCGCTTCGGATATGACTCTCGATGCAAATACTGAATATACACTCGAAGGTGCTGTAGTAGTGAAAGAAGGTGCTACGCTGACCATCCCTGCCGGATTGACCATCAAGGCAAAAGAAGGTTTTGGCAATTACTTGCTGGTAGAACGTGGCGGTAAGATTATGGCAGAAGGAACTGCTGAGGCTCCCATCACCTTTACGGCAGAAGATGAAGCCAATGCCGGACCGGGTTACTGGGGAGGATTGATTATCAACGGTTATGCCCGTATCTCAGGCGTAGAGGGAACTGTAACCGAAGGTGCTACCGAGATTGATAACAACCAACCCTACGGAGGCGATGACAATGCCGACAATTCGGGCGTATTGCGTTATGTCAAGCTGCTTTATACCGGAGCGCGTTCGAGTGCCGATATCGAGCACAACGGACTTACACTGAATGCAGTAGGAAACGGAACGGTGATTGAAAACATTTATATTGCTGACGGTGCCGATGATGCCATCGAATTCTTCGGAGGCTCGGTAAACGTAACCGGACTGCTTGCCGTAAACTGCGATGACGATATGTTCGACTTCACTCAAGGCTATTGCGGTACGCTGAAGGACTGCTACGGACGTTGGGAAGCCGGATTCACCAGCACCGAAGAAGACCCGCGTGGTGTAGAAGCTGACGGAAATCTGGACGGAAACGGTGCAGACCACGCTCCGCAATCCGACTTCACCATCGAGAACATGACTATCGAAAACTTGTCTGAAGCAGCCGAAATGGTAGACGCTATCAAGATTCGCCGGGGTGCGAAGGCTACCATTACCAATGCGTTGGTCATCGGTACGGGTGCGGTAGATGACTTGGTTGACTTGACCGATAGCAAGGGCGATGCACAGGCGACTACAACTATCTCTGTAACCAATGAATTGACTTCGACGCTTACAGGCGATGAAATACACGGAACAGGTGAGGTTACCGTAGCCGATGGCAATACCGGAGCTTCTGCCGACCTCTTCGGATGGACAGGATACCAATTCTGAAAATTATCCACATTCTCGTAAGGAGGATTGTCACGTAAAAAAACGCGGAGAGCATACAACCAACAAGCTCTCCGCGTTTCTTTTGTCGTAAAAAACGATATTGAAATAGGAATATATTAAAAATAAGCTACTTATAAGCATTTCTCAAAAAACGAGGTAATGACTTGGAAACAGTCACAAATTCTGCAATATGCGGTAAATTTCTGTCAAACAACTCTTGTCTTAGCGCAAAGATACGGAAAAGCAACCAAATTCTATTACCGTTTCCCATATTTCTTTTCAAATAATTCTGTATTCTTCTCTCCCCATGCAATCATAGCATCGATGATGGGAATAAGCGTCATCCCCAACGGAGTGATAGCATACTCCGAACGAGGAGGCAGTTCAGGGTAGATGGTCTTCGATACGAGCCCGTCCTCTACCAGTTCCTTCAGTTGCAAGTCGAGCACACGAGGCGTGGCTTCGGGAAATATCTTGTGCAATTCACTGGGACGCAGGGCACGGTGGCGCAGTTCGTCCAAGATGCATGACTTCCACTTGGAATCAATCAGGCTCATGGTCAGCCGCAAGGGACAGTCCAAATCTACGGGTATCTTTCTTTCGTACATGGTTTTATCTTTATTGAATGTTACGCCTGCAAAGGTAAGGATAATATATCGTAACGGGTATATACCGAATAATTTTTCAGTATATGAATAATTTTTCGGTACTTGTGCAAACTGGAGGAATCACCTACCTTTGTAGCATCAAAACAAGATAATCAATTAAACATTAGCATCATGAGAGCAAATATCGAAGAGTACAAGGCAGTGGAAGAAGCTGCCATGAAGTTTGTGAAAAGTGTGGCAGAAGGCAACAGCAAGTATGCCCGCGAATTGTTTATTGACGAAGCCGTCTTATTCGGCTACTTGGACGGGAAGCTGGAGCACGGCAGCATCGAGCAGTTCTACCACAATGTGGACACCGTAGGCGCAGGCGATGACTTCAAGGCACGCATCGACGTGGTGGACGTAGAAGAGACCCTCGCCGTGGTGCGCGTGCTGGAAGAGAAATGGGGAGGCCGTATCGACTTCACCGACTACCTGCTGCTGATGAAGATGGACGGCGAGTGGCGGTGCGTGGCGAAGGCGTACAATCAGAATTCGAATACCATTCAAAAGTAAGGAGGAAGCGTCATGAAGATAACAGTTATTACGGGAAGTCCACGCAAGCATGGCAACAGCTTTGCCATGACGGACGCATTTATCAGGGAAGCGGAGACACTCGGCCACACGGTGCGACGATTTGATGCCGCACTGATGAAGATAGGCGGTTGCCGTGCCTGCCAGACCTGCTTCAAGACGGGCAAGGCTTGTTCGTTCGACGACGATTTCAACCTTATCGCACCTGCCATTATGGAAGCCGATGCTGTTGTATTCACCATGCCAACCTACTGGTATTCCATCCCGGCACAGATAAAGGGTGTGATTGACCGCCTGTTTTCATTCGTGGTGGGCAGAAAGGATATCGCCGGAAAGAAATGCGGACTGATAGCCTGCTGCGAAGAAAACGACGTGACGGTAATGGACGGCATCCGTATGCCGCTGGAACGTTCTGCCGCTCTGCTGAAATGGGAGATGGCTGGCGAAGTGCTTATTACCGGAGTATTGAACGAAGGTGACATCAACAAGACGGACGGCTGCAAGCAAGCGGCTGAACTGGCGCATAAATTCTGAACGTATGAAGGTATTGTTGATTAATGGCAGCCCGAATCAAACGGGCTGCACCTATACCGCCCTGCACGAAGTGGAAACCACCTTGCAGGCAAACGGCATTGAGACGGAATTGCTGTATTTAGGCAAGAAGCCCATAGCGGGCTGCATCGCCTGTGGAGCCTGCATGAATACAGGACATTGTTTCCGCGACGACCTCGTGCAAGAGATACAGAAACGGCTGGATGAATTTGATGCCATCGTCATCGGTTCTCCGGTTTATTACAGTGCACCAACGGGGCAACTCGTTTCGTTCCTGAACCGCCTGTTCTTCGCCACGGAGAACCGCATGGCGGGCAAGCTCGGCGCATCAGTAGTATCGTGCCGCCGTGGTGGAGCCTCTGCCACCTTCGAGCAATTGAATCAATATTTCACTATTGCGAATATGCCTATCGTAGCATCGCAATACTGGAACTCGGTACACGGCTTCACACCCGACGATGTGCGCAAGGACAAGGAAGGCTTGCAGACCATGCGCATCTTGGGGCAAAATATGGCGTGGTTGCTAAAGTGCATTGAAAGCGGACGGAAGAACGGCGTTCGCAAGCCGGAATATGAACCGAGAATGCGGACGCACTTCATCCAAGACAAATATGAATAACCAAACTTAACAAGAAAACTTATAGATTTTTGAGTAGAGGATGTTTCCTGTCCGATTTTGAATTTAACCAATGGGAGGATAGCAAGCGGTTTTGGTCTGCCCCAAACACAAACTTGCTACCCTCCCGTTGGCATCGTTTATAATCTCATGCCCTTGTCTCTCCTAAGCGGCTTAACAGTCCTTTTAATGGATGAGAACAGCCTGCCAAACTGTTCCTTGAACCATTCGCCAATCAGTTGCCCATTGATGGCAAGCGCAAGTTTGGATTTGTCTTTCGGGTCTTTCACCACTTGGAAGCCTGCTTCCTCGGTCGTGAACTTCCGCCTGTGCTCCTCCGAATAGAGTTCGCCCTCATAGAACAACGGCTTGCCGCTGATGAGCGTGGCGGTCTGCCGCTCGTTGAAGCCGACTTTAAGGCAGAATTTCTCCATGTACACCAACTCTTGGAACAGCGGAAACCATTTCTTGGCTTTTTGGATGATGGATTTCAGGAATGACACTTCCCTTTGGTGTTCCGCTTCCTTGTCCGCCATTTCTCTGCGGTGCTTGGCTTGCAGTTCCATCAGTTGACGGCTGTGTTCATCCTGCTGCCGCTGCATCTGTTGTTGCAACAACTCGATGCTTTCGTCACGGGCTGCAACCTCATTTTGCAGGGTGCGGTTGTCGGCTTCAAGTTCTTTCAGCTTGCCGCTTCCCAAAAGAGAACCGACCTTTGCCACAAGTGCCGTTTTCGCTTCGGTCTTGGCGGCTTCCAGCTTCTCCGACTTGATTTCCTTCCTGACTTCGGCAAGCAGCCGTTCCGCTTGTTTCTGTTCGGTCTGCAACTGCCTTACGTTGGTTTCAAGCTCTCCCGTCTGCCGTTTCAAGTCACGGTAGTATTGGGCTGTGGTGGTATGCCGTGCCTCTGACCCACGTATGCCACGATGCAAGCCGTACTTTGCCATCGCTTCAGCATAGCTATCGTGGTAGGCAACAAGCCGTTCACGGGTCAAGAGGTCATCTGCGCACAGGCGCACGGCGTTGGCTTTCTTGCGGTAGGTGCGTTTGCCCTCCGCTTGCTTCTTCCTCGCTTTCCTGCGCTCTCCCGTCACTATCGGAACGACCGTGGCATGGATATGTGGAGTGTGTTCGTCCATGTGCAGCACTGCCGAAACGGTGTTCTCCCTGCCGAACGTGCGGTGCAGCCATTGCAGGTTGTCATCGCACCATTCGGATAGTCTACCCTCGTCTTGTACTTTCACCATATCCTCATGCGTACCTGAAAGCACGATGCGGATTGCCCTCACTTGGTCGGACGTTATCTTACGCCTGATGCCAGCCGTGCGGATGCGGTGGCTTATCGCTTCGGTACGGTCTGCCACGCCATCGGGGAATTGCACCAGTTCACGGTTGAGATGGGTGCGTGTGGGGTCTGTGTTCTTGGGCGTGGTCTTGCGTTCTATGTGGTCGGATGCGCCCGTGTCAGCCGACCCTTTCGCCTTGTTGATTTGAATGCTTATGTATCCCATGTTCGTTTCTTGTTTTTGAGGTTCTACAAACTTGTTTGTCAATGTTCGTCCGCCTGCGGTCATGCCGCACAGGACAAACGGGGGTGTCCAGAGGGGTGCAACCCCATTGGCTCATCAGGGTGTTTTTAGCATGAGCGAAGCGGTGCGTGAAGAAAACGCCCTAATGAGCTATGGCTTTTTGTTTCCCAAAAGCCTGCGGTGGTGTCAGCGGTGATGTTGGCGGACATTGGTTGCTTTTTCTTTTCGCCAGCGACATCGGCTTTCCCTTGTCGGTCAGCAGGACGGAAGTCCGTCCGACCAGCCTACGGATGGCGATATTCACCTTTGTTGCTTTCCCGGCGGACTTGATGAGGGGTGAAAATCCGATGAATTGATGATTGGATAGTCTAATATACTGACAACTAATGCAATAACCTTTCATCAGCGTTTCATCAAACCGCTCGCCAAAAGAAAAGTGATGTGTGAGGCTGCATCCGCTTTCTCTTTTCATCAGCCAAATACTTTTGTTGAGGGTTTGATGAGCATGTAAGTCGCTGTTATTTTTTATGTTTACATATACTTTCATCATTTCATCAAAATATCAGAGTGTTTCCAACTGCACTTTGCTTACCGTATAGTAGCGTCCAATCCGTCTGACAGGTGAATAGTGACATTCGTGGTTGTAATCGTATTGGTAGGTGGTGTAAGAAAGCGAATTGGATACAGGAGCCAGCTTCCAGCATTCCTGCACCACTTTCCGAACCTGCGACTTCTCCACCTTGACTTGCGAGCAGACAAGCAACGGGATAATGTCATTGAGGCAAAAAGAAACAGAACTGACACCCGTGCTTGCCATGATGTCGAGCAGCAGTTCCGCCATCTCTATCTCCAAACGGTTGCGGTTGCTTCGGATAATCTTCCGCAAGGCATCTGTTTCCAGCTGCTTCGGGTTGAACCACATGCGGCTTTCTTTCTCGGTGGAGAGTTGCCTGTGTTGCAGGAAATGGAGAAAAGCTGGGATTTCCGCTTTCAGCTTTTGCAGGAAGTCTGTATCGTCATTCTTGAGCGGCACAATTTTCCGCACCCAATAGCGTGTCTCGCCAATGTCAATGATGACGGGCAGATGCTCGTTGTTGGAACACAACACGAACTTTGCGAAGAAGCCTATCTCGTCACGGTCTTTTCCTTTCGCCTCTACCTTGTAGGAAAGCGTGGTACTGAGATTCTTCAAACGCTCGCTGTCCTCACGGCGGTTGAGCAATACCTCGTCCACCATGATGAGCAGCTTGCCAGCCCAGTCGGAATTGAACTGGCTGCGGAAGTCCTCGTTGGTATTGAACGTCACGTTGTTTTGGAATACGGCTTTCAGGAAGTTCAGGAACGTACTTTTGCCCGTATTCCGTTCTTCGGACACGAGCAGGAGGATGGGGAGTTTCTGAACGGGATAGAGGTAGAGCAGCTGCAAGTAGTCCATGCCCAACTCGTACTGTTCGCCGAAGATGTGTTCCACCAACGAGCGGATGCAGGGAAAGTCGCCCTCCTGCGGCTGGTGGTTTATCGGCTCGTAGAGGTTGAGGAACTTGCCGACAACGGGCTGGTAGCCCACATGGTCGGGTACGGTGCAGAAGCCGTCATACTTCGGGACACTTGCCATGTAATCCTTGCCGTAGTCCTGCCGCAGGGTCTCGGAGTTCCATGCGATGCGCTTTCTCACATAGCCGCCGTCAATGCGGGGCTGGTCCACAATCTTGTAAAGCGTTGTGCCTACTCGGATGAATGTTTCTTTCTTTTCCATGTTTCAAATATAGGTTTTAGTGCCGCCGACACCCTGTCGGCAGGCGGATTAAACATGGCTGCAAAGCTACGGCATGACGGTTAAAACCTTGATACGTAAAACTATGCAGAACGGCGCAAAAGAAACCGACAAACAAGAAAATGCAGCGAAACGGGCAATGCCAGCCATCAAAAGGTGAAAAGAAAAAGCCCGAAGAAGCAAAACCGCACTTCTTCGGACTGATATGATAGTGGTATGGATGTGTAACCACACAGGCGTATTGACGAATGGATATATTGACGAATAATCGCACCCATTAACATTTACATGGCTGTCTGTCGCTTAACGAAAGCCACAGCATTTGTCTGTCTTTTCGCAAGCACATCCTTTCCAAAAGGGCATTGCGCACCCTTGCGGCATTGGGTGTGTTGATATGGAAGGCAAGTGCAACGACCATTGGCAGGGCATACGCTTCCGCATAATAGCCATTAGGCAGCCTGATACGCGTTTCCACCTCGCAAGATTTCAACACTCCGCTCTTATACACGGATCGGACGGTGGCACGGAGTGTAGGAACGATTACATTGAAAAGTTCCACCAGTTCCATTTCGCTCATCCATACGCTGGCGGCATCGGACGGTACAGCAACCCTGCCGTACTCGTCCATCGTGATTGTTGTCCGTTTCATACCCTGTGCGTTTATATGGCGAAACGTCCGCTTACCTTGCTCTCGAAATCGGATATGTCGTTTTCAAGTTTTTTGTTCGTCACTTTCGCGTAAATTTGCGTGGTGGTGATATTGGTATGTCCTAAAATCTTGCTCACGCTCTCTATCGGCATACCGTAATTCAATGCCAAAACAGCGAATGAATGGCGGCTCAGATGGAATGAAACCGTCTTTTCTATACCGCATCTTTTAGCTATTTTCTTGATGCGCTTGTTCACCATGTCAAGCGAGCCGATATTGAACAGCCGCTTGTCAGTCCTGAACGCTTCATGCCGCTTGATAATCTGCATCGGGATGTCCATCAACTTGATTTGGAACGGTACGCCCGTCTTTTGGCGTTTCGACACAATCCACGATGCACCATTCATTTCAATGATGTTGTCGGTGGTCAGGTTCTTGATGTCCGTGAACGAGATTCCCGTCCAACAACCGAACAGGAACAGGTCTCTTGCCAATGCAAAGTTGGGATTGTCCAGCTTGATTGCACTCAACGCCTGAATTTCATCCTCCGTGAGAAAGCCACGCTCCTTGTGGTTAGGGTCAAGATGGTACATCGCAAACGGGTTTCTCGCTATCTTCCCGTTATAGTGGGCTGCGGTGACGATGTGTTTCAACGGTATGGAGTATACACACACGGATGATTGTTCCAGCCCGACTTCGTTGCGCAGGTACAGGCAGTAGTCACGGATGAAGTCCTCGGTCAGTTCGTTCATCGCTATGTCCGTCCGCTTGTATTTCTTCTTGATAAACTCCGCAACATATCTCCTGACAATGACATATTTCAGATATGTGCGTTTGGAACGGTCTTTGCCCACCCGTTTGGCGAATGCCTCGTTCTCCTTATCAAAGGCACGCAACAATGTTTCATACTCCGTGCCTACACCTTGATAGGCATTGCGTACCATTTCTGCCGTGACAAACGCCTCACGGTCGGAAAGCCGCTGGTAGTGCTTCGTTATCTGCGCCTTGATGTTGTCAAGGGCATAATTGACCGCCACCGCCTCTCGGCTCTTGCCTTTCGCCCCATCCCAAAGTTCTTTTGAGATGCTCTGTTTGCAACTGAACTGTGCGATAGTCCCGTTGATTGTAACCCGTCCCATGATGGGGACAATTCCGTTCTTCTCTTTGCTTCCGTTTACATAAAAAACGGTCTTGAATGTACTCCTCATAATCCTTGCTTTTTGTTTGGTGCAAAATTAGTTTACGGGAGTTGTAAAGGCAGAATGTAAACCTACGCAGAACGCAGAAATAGAGACCGTTAGTGTTAAATGTGCATCAGGTGTCGGGTAATGATTTGGAAGTGCATCTATTTCTGCAATCTGCCTAAATCCGTTTTCCCGACCTTATGCCAATTTGTTCCATCCAAAGTCAAACTCTCTGACTGTCAGCGAGAATACTCAAATTTGCTTTATTCTGCGTTTTATCCTATTATTTTGTCGTAAAATCAGATACTTTTGTCATCCAGTACGATTTTTTTCGGTATTACTTGCCGCATGCTACAGCAACCTTACGTCTTATCAGTCTGCGCATGGGGATACGGGCACATGTGAAAGCCCCCAGTGAGCTTGCGGTAAATACGATACCCGTAGAAAGCATGATGTCGCCGATACCCACCAACGGAGAAACAATGCCGCCAAAAGCAAAGCCTAACGCACCCAATACCGCGGATGCCGTTCCGGCATGTTGGCGTTCGGCGTTCATGGCTAAGGTGTTGGACGATGTGAATGTCAGCCCCAGCATCACCAACAGGCAGAGCAACAATGTTTCGTAAATCCAAAAGCTGCACGAGGAACCCATCGCTGCCAGCAGGAGGATGGAAACGGCCAGCATGCCCTGGCTTCCGCGATAGAGTACCAGCTCCGGATGGCGGAACCTGACAGATAATGCCGCCGAGAAGACAATTGCCAGCGCATTGGCGCCGAAGCATACGCTGAACGTCATCGGCGAGAAGCCATAATGTTCTTGCATGATAAACGGGGCGGACGATATGTTGGCGAATAACACGCCCTGGGCAAACCCGAACTGCAGGATGTAGCATAAGTACTGGCGGTTACGCAAGACCGCGCCGAAACCGCGGAACACATCTGCCCAGTCTGTTTTTCTCCGGTTAGCTGCCGGAAGTGACTCGGTCAGGTGGAAGCTGCCTGCCAGAAGCAGGATGCCTATGCAGAACAAGCACCAGAAAATGCCTTGCCAGCCGATGCTTTCCGCCAGCATCCCTCCTCCCATCGGAGCAGCTACCGGAGCCACTCCGTTGATGGCGCCTATGATGCCTAACATCTTTGCCAGTTCGCGTCCGGCATATTTGTCGGCGGCTATCGAGCGCGATATCACAATCCCGCTTGCCCCGGCTATCCCCTGCACCAGCCGCCAGCCTACAAACTGCAGGGCGGTCTGCGAATATACGCATCCCAGCGTAGAAATCAGGAACAGAAACATGCCGGCAATCAGCAACGGGCGTCTCCCGTACTTGTCGCTCAGCGGTCCGAAGAACAATTGTCCCGCCGCCAGGCCTATCATGCTGGCGGTCAAGCCCAGTTGGACCATCGAAGAAGATGTGTGAAAAAAATCTGCCATCTCGGGGAAAGTAGGCAGATACATATCGGTGACAAACGGCCCGAAGGCGGTAAGCATACCCAAAAAGATTAAAATAAATACACGTGAGTTTTGTCTAGCCATAAATTATCCTTTCTTTTACCGCTGCAAAAGTACCAAAAATGTCGCGTGTACCTCTCTTGTTTGTCACACCCTTTGGCATAAAAAAACATTCTATAACAATATGAGGGGAACGGGCTTTCCCAAGCATGCAGAGGACACAGAACTCCGAGGCTTGTGCGAAGCCTTGGAATTCTGTGTGCCCTTAAAACCAATTCTCCTTGTCAGCTATCAATGATTGTAAGCCGACTCGCCGTGTTCGTAGATGTCAAGCCCTTCTTCTTCTACGCGCTTGTCTACGCGGAGCCCGATGGTAGAGTCTACTATCTTGAACAGGATGAAGGTAATGACCGCGCTGAACACGATAGATACCACGGTTGCTACAATCTGAACCCAAAGCTGGTGCCAGTCGCCGTAGAGAGCGCCTTGAACGCCGTCTTCGCCCGAGATGAAGCGGGTAGCGAATACACCGGTCAGGATAGAACCGATGATACCGCCTATGCCGTGTACGCCGAACGCATCGAGTGCATCGTCATACTTGAATTTCGGCTTGACCGCAGCTACCATGAAGAAGCATACTATCGGCGTGATGATACCGATGCAGAACGCGCCCAGCAGGTCTACCGTGCCTGCCGCCGGAGTGATTGCCACCAGTCCGGCTACGGCTCCCGTACAGGCGCCGATGGTGGTGGGTTTCTTGTTGCAGAGCCAGTCGATGACCATCCACGTGATAGCCGCCATAGCCGTTGCCACATGGGTTACGAGGAAGGCGTTTGCGGCAAGCCCGTCGGCGGCAAGCCCGCTTCCGGCATTGAAGCCGAACCATCCCAGCCACAGGAACGAAGTGCCCATGAAGACGAAGGTCACGTTATGCGGCGTAATGGGATGCCCTACCTTATAGTCCATGCGCTTGCCCAGCATAATCGCCATGATTAATGCCGAAATCCCGGCATTGATGTGCACCACCGTACCTCCGGCAAAGTCGATGGCTCCCATTTGCTGCAGGAAGCCTCCGCCCCATACCCAGTGTGCCATCGGGAAGTAGGCAAGGATTACCCACAACGTGATGAACACGATATAGCCCGAAAACTTGATACGTTCGGCAAAGGCACCCAATATCAGCGCGGGGGTGATGATGGCAAACATGCACTGGAACATCACGAATACCAGTTCGGGAATGTTGCCCGCGGTCAGCGTATCCAGGGTGATGCCGTGGAGGAACGCCTTGTCGAATCCGCCTATCACACACGCCAGCGGGTTTCCAGACTCGGCAAAGCTGGTATCGAACGCCCAGCTATACCCGAAGGCTATCCATAAGATGCTGACCACGCCTACGATGAAGAGGGTTTGCATAATGACACTCAATACATTCTTCTGGCGCACCAAGCCGCCATAGAACAGGGCAATGCCCGGAATGCTCATCAATAACACTAAGATGGAAGAGGTCAGAATCCACGCTGTATTGCCCGAATCGAGTGCGGGCATATCCGCTCCGCTTGCCTCCTGTGCCAGCAGGGAAGGCGTGGAAATCAAAAGCATAAGAATCGCCGCGGCATACCTCATCCAGCATCTGCCGCCTTTTGTATATGTATCCATAATAAAATCTCGTTTAGATATTGTATTTGTATGACTTATGTGGCTTATTTCTCTTGTTCGGCGTTATAGAGCGCAATGTCCCCCCGTTCGCCGGTACGGATGCGGATGGCGTCCTCTACCGGGATGACGAAGATGCGCCCGTCGCCTATCTCGCCCGTCTGGGCGGCTTTCAGTATCGCCTGGATGGTTTTCTCTACATTCTTTTCGCGCACCACGATGGAGAGCAGGATGCGCTCTATCGAGCTTGTGTCGTACACCACGCCGCGGTAAATACGGCCTTCGCGGGTCTTTCCTACGCCCCGCACGTCGTAATAGGAGAACCACTCGATGTCAGCATCCAGCAATGCTTGTTTCACATCGTCGAACCGTGTTCTCCGGATAATCGCTTCAATCTTTTTCATCTTGTATTTGTATTTTGTAGTTAGTACTTTGCCAGAAATGTTATCCCTCAATCTTTTACCTCTCGTTTATCCTATCAAAAACTTAAGCCTGCCACGAAATAGGCGCCTTCTGTTGCCGGGTTCCATATCGCCTGCGCAAAGACGGGAAGGGTCCACGAATCGGTGATTTTCAGTTCCTTGGTGGCTTTAATGCCTACCTCGCTCACGGCAAATCCGTTCTTGCCTCCGTTGTAGAAATCGTTCTCCCAGGGCGTGGCGCCTACCGTGGCTTCCCAGTCAAGCCCGCCCAGACGGAAAGGAGCCGAAAGGGCGATGTATGAAGCATACGCGCGGTCGCCGTCCGAATTATACCCTACATTGCCGGCGAAATTGGTGTACCAGTTTACGGCAAGCACGCCGAAATCATATCCCACTTGCGCCTCGAACGTGTGGTTCGTGTCGTGTGCTCCGTAATGGAAATACGCCGGCCCGTTGTTGAACCAATAGTCCGTTACAGATACGCTGAACCCGCCGATGCCATACCCCAGCGTAAGGTCGAACTCTTTCGTATCTGACTTCTCGAACCCTACCGACCCCCAAGCCGAGAGCGAGAACCCTTTGTAGGCGATGGAGAGCGAGGGTTGGATGCTGACATTCCCCAAATCTTGCCCGCGCCAGATATATCCGCTCACCAGGTCGGCTCCCACACTTGCTTCCACTTTGTCTTGTGCCATCAGCACTGCTGGAGATAGTATTGCAACTGCAATCCATGCTCCTCCTTTTTTAAGTAATCCTTTCATAGTTTCCTGATTTAATCATTCATACCATTTAAACTAACACATTTACAGTTGTTATCCCGGATAAACATCTTTTTGTTTTATTACACTGCAAATTTATGTCTTTTTGTTTTTGTTTTAAGCTGAATGAGTGCACTTTTTAAGCATAATAGCTTGTTGTGTTTTAAATTGAAAGGATTTTCTATATAATGTGTTGCAAAATGAAAAATATTTTGATGAATTGTGGACGAAATGAAATCAAATAAAGATTTAATGTAAGTAAAAAGATTCAGTATTCCTTGTTTTGTTTTCTTTTTGCTTCTTGTGGGTGAGATTTTGTGTGCAAAAAGAAATGTCAGAAACTGTTTTGAATTTATTGTGTACTGATTTGGAATATGTTTTTGAGAACCCTTCACGACCTTCCATTATGGGGGGAGGCTGGGAAGGGATGTAATGAGGAAGATAGCGGGTTGTTTGTTTTTTACCTGTTTCCCATATTTATTCGTCGGTAAGTTTCCGGGTCATCATGAGCTATCCCTTCTTCGTCCAATTCGTCAAGAATCATTGTGTCGGATGTTAATTCAACAATTAGAAAAGCTTCCTCATAATTACCGTATTCGTCTGTCCATGAAATATACAAACGGTCTCCATTTAGATAGTAAGTGCCATACTCATCTTCAGAAACAACCTGTCTATCGCTCATAAATATCCATATGCGGGAAGTATGAATTTCAGATTGCCATGCGCCTACAATCGAACTTTCAAGGTCATTATCATCATCCGATCAGCTTACTGCCATCAATGCCATAACAGTAAATAGCCAAAATAATCGAATTGTTTTCATAAGTATTAAGATTAAAGAAGGTGTGCCGAAATAGGATTTGGCACACCTTACTCTTTGTTTGGTTTATTATCAGAAGTTTAGTCCCAATGTAATGGAAGTGGTTGCGAATTTTGTTTTTTCGGCTATCTCGTTGAAGTCGGTTCCATATTCTACTCCTACATGTAGTACACGGTAATCAAATCCTACACCAAGATGCCAGCCGGCTTGGAAGCGTCCCCAAGCTTCGTTGTCCATATCGTCATCGTCAAACAAATTCCAATCTTCCGAATCTGTATTACCGTCATAACTTATCTCGTATTTGTTTTTACCAAGCAAATTAATGCGAAAATCCAATCCGAAATAAGGACTGATAGAAAAATCATCTGTGATGTTGAACCGATACAATAAATTTACAGGAATATTCAGCGACAACATGTTGTATTTGTCAGAATAGCTGGCTTCATATCCGCCATAAGAATCAGATTCTTCGTCCTTATAGCTTCTGTACTGAACGCCTGCACCTACCTCCATGTACAAGGGTAACTTTTGGGTAAGCCCGAAGCCTCTTAACCAACCAACGGTCAATCCTTTGAATTTTATATCATCCGCATCGTCATAATCAAATTTCAACTTTGAAGGATTGTACGATACATAGATGCGATTCCATCCGCTAGTCTTTACGGAAGTGACATCAAATGAACTGCTGTTTGATGTGCTACTGGATGTGCCTGAATTAACGAACTGTGCAGAAGCACTGGTTGCCAAGCCTATAAAAGCCAACAACACAAATAACTTAAACTTTTTCATGATACATAAATTTAAAAGGTATTAGTAATTAAAGTTCATTCGCCAGATATTGGCTGTACCTGAGGTACTTCCACGTTGGGAAATAAAATAGATGTATTTCCCGTCTCTGCTCCATACGGGGCTGAGGTCATCGGCGGCATGGTAGGTGAGTTGTGTCATGTCCGTGCCGTCTGTTCTTGCTACAAATATGTCGGTATTCAAATAAGTGAATGTCCCTGATGTTATTTTGCTGCTTCCTACAAACAACAGCCATTTCCCATCGGGTGAAATTATTGGAGAAGTGAAACTTCGTTCGGGGTCAGAGATAATGCATTCCTCTGTGCCTGTATGATAATTTATTTTCCATATTTCGCTTTTTCCTGCTGCATTGGGACGGGTACATACAAATGCTTGTTCTGATTTTACAGGATACGGATTCATGCCACTGGTGAATGTTGAAAGGAAATTGTTTTGTACATTATAACTCCAGATACTGACACTTTTCAGCTCTTGTCTGGCAAAGAATATTTGTGTCATGTTTGTTGAATAAACGGGGGAATAATCTTGACTTCCACTGGTGATTTGCCGACACACATATCCCTCTTTGGCATCGGTGCGGAATATCTGGTTTGTTCCCCCGCGAGTTTCTGAAAAACAAATGTATTTTCCATCGGGTGAATAAGAAAAGTCCAGCACAGCCGAACGATTGGTTCGTTGTACAGAACCTCCTTGTTTGTTTAAATCTTTTATAAAGATGTTGGTCGTGTTGTTGCGTGCTGAAAGATAGGCGATATGTTGCCCGTCGGTTGAAGTGTCTAATATGCGATTGGAGAGCCAGTCAATGCGTTTGTTCCCGTTCCGTTTTACGATGGGCATACATACACAATCGGCATCTGATGTGATACGGATGAATTGGTTACTGGATTCTTCTGGAACTGAAACTACGGAGTAGTCTACTTGTTGTGCTTGGATATATCCGCCGAATCCGGTGAAAATGCATATGCCTGTCAATATAATTTGCTTTACTTTGTTGTTCATATTTTGTGTGTTTGACTGTTTAGATATACAAAGAAAAAAATATATATTAACAAAATGAAGTAAAAGTGTCCCCAATAAGTGTATATGTTTATATATTGGGGACATTTTACTTTAATTCATTCGAATAGCAGGCAAAGAAATCGTGCTTTAATAAAATGGAAATGCGCAATAACAAATCAGTGTCGATGGATTTCTTGTCGTATATTTTGTATACATTTGTTCTGCAATACGACAATTCTCTGGCCAGCCAAGATACTGTTTTTCCTTGTTTGTCCATTTCTTGTTTGATGAGTTGACCGATATGCATTGTTTTCATATATAATTAAGGTATAACAAAAATATAGGTAAACATTAAAAAAGATATGGGAATCTGTTTTCCGGTTTGTCTTGTTTCTTGAGAGTTTGCGTTATTCCCTTAGGAAAAGACAAGTATGAATGTCTTCATTCCGGAAAGATTGACATATCTTCATTTTGTTATCTTTTATCAGTTATGTTTTGCAATTATACTCTGCGCGGTATGGATTTGTGCATTTTTGTTGATGTTGTCACAGAACACAAGGGCTCATAGGCAACACTGCAAAGACAATTCCTTTTTTGTTTTTACAATATTCAGGAAGTAAAAGATAAACGCATGAAAAATATCTTTCTTTACATGTAATACCGTCTGCCATTATTCATAGTAATTGGTTAGACATAACAAAGATATAAGTAATCATGGAAAATTCAAAATTTTCATACATGCAATTTGTCAAAAACGGAATTTTTTTCATACATTTTTCCTATATGCTGGAGGAAATGTATGATAAGATGGTGTGCTGAAATAGGATTGAACTATCAAAAAGTATGTCTGGAGGAGCATAGCGAAGGATTTCGTATGCATCGGTTTATGTTTTCGAAATCCTTCACTGTGCTGGCAGTGATAAAATGAAAGCAGACTTTTATTTTGGTGCGGCTTCATGTCAGTAGTTCGGTTTCAGGTCCTACTTGGTTGTTCGTGGGTCTCGCGTTTCCATTGTTCTATCGGCATGCTATAGAGCCAGGAGGTTTTCTCCTCTTTGCGTTCTACGAAATAGACGTACGAGATATCGTTTTCCACAATATGGATGTTGTCGTTGGGCGTCACTACAAGGAGTTGGAGATGGAGTTGCTTGCACAGGGTGATGAGGTAGCGTGCCTTGTCTTCGTCCTGTGCCTTGAATGCCTCGTCGATTGCCACGAACCGGAACGAATCACTTTGCAATCCACTTTTGGTAAGTCCGAACTGGTAGGCAATGGCGGAACCGAGGATGGTATACGTCAGCTGCGCTTTTTCTCCTCCCGAAAGGTGTCCCATATTCTCATAGGTGGTTTCCTTGTGTCCGTTCTGGCGGTTGAATTCTTCTGCTTTGTAGGTGAACCAGAAGCGTACGTCCATAACTTTGGCTCGCCATTCCTCGTCTGCCAGACGGCTCATAAACGGTTCTACGTGTTCGTAGAAGTGTATTCGCCTGCCGTCGGATGTGGCATTGATTTTCTGTACATTCGGAACCGCTTCGTCCATAAGCCGTCTGAACTCGCTGGCTTCTTCACTGATTTGTGTAAGGGCGGTAAGCTGGATGTAGGTAACGGGACGCATCCGGTAATCGATGGCTTTCAATGAGTCATTGAGCATATCGATGTTGCTCTTGATGGTATGCATCCAGTTGATGAAGAACATCCGGAACTCGCCCACTTTATCGGTGAGTGTCTTTTGCAGATAGCCGTCGAATTGCTTTTCGTACTTGGGCAGGTTTTCTTTTTCCAGCCTTTCCAGCATTTGCCGGTAGGCGTCTATCAGTTCGATATGAGTGGCATCAGGCAAAGTGTCTACATCGGCACGCCAGTCTTTAAAACGAGTGAGGATATCCTCATCGGGATGCTTGAAGGCGGTAATTTTCACTTTTGCCTCGTCTTCGTATCCGCGTTTTTCCGTTTCCAGTTTTTTGCGCTCACGTTCGTTCTTTGCCTGGAACTTGCCGCGCTCTTGTTTCAATTGGTCGTAAGAAAGTTCGCACAAGTAGGCATAATTCTTTTCGAAATCAGTGAAGAGTAATGACCGGATGGACGAAATTACCCGTTGGTTTTCGTCTATTTCCCGTTGCAACTGTTCGATGCGGTATTCGGCATGAATCATTTTCCGGGTGTGTTCCGGAATGTCAGTCACCGAGAGGCGGTGCTGTTCTTCGTGTACATTTTCCAGTTGTGTCTGGAGGGTGTGCAGATGGTCATTCCCTTTTTCCAAGGCTTCTTTTTCTTCCTGTTTGCGTTGGATTTCGCCTACGAAGCTTTGCCAGTCTATTTTCTTGAAGTCAGGGAATAAGTCTACCAATCGGCGGTGCAAGGCACACCGGGCTTCTCCTTCTGCAGCTTCTTGCCGGATGCGGTCTATCTCTCGTGCAAGCGTGGCGTCCTGTTCCTGAAGTTGGAGCAATTCTTGTTGCAAGAGACGTATCTTTTCTTTATTCTCCCAGCCTAGGACAAAATTCTCACGGCGCAAGATGTGTGGACGATCGTCTTTCTCGTGGCGTTCGCCGGCAAATTTGACCAGTCCTTCGCGGGTAACCACTTTTTCTCGGTAACGCTCGAATGCGGACAGTGTATCGGCACATGTGTAGTTGTATTTTTCCAGAATCATGTCGCGCACCCATTCTTCGTATTCGCTATCGGGACGGATTTCAATCTTGTCGATGACTTGTCCTTCTTCGCCAGCGGAAAGCTGGTACGTCTGCATACCGGCAAGCGAA
This sequence comes from Bacteroides sp. An279, assembly GCF_002159615.1. Classification (NCBI taxonomy): domain Bacteria; kingdom Pseudomonadati; phylum Bacteroidota; class Bacteroidia; order Bacteroidales; family Bacteroidaceae; genus Bacteroides; species Bacteroides sp. An279. The sequence continues at coordinate 39,418 of NZ_NFJA01000009.1, read as the reverse complement.
CCTGAGGGCGTATAGCGGTAGAACATCACCCGTCCTTTCAAGTTGGTGGTATTTACGTATTCGTTGACCTGATGGTAATATTTGTCGGGCACAATAAGGTGGAGTGCGAAGTGGTGCAGGATTTTTTCCAGTGCTATTTCCCATTCTTTTTCGTCTTCAGCCACCCGGCATAATTCGCCAACGAAAGGAATTTCTTCTTTCGAAGCTCCTGTATGCGCTAAAATGGCGTCACGGATTTCGGTTTCGCGTAAGGGAATGTTGTTCTTGTTTTTCTGGAGCATTTCTACTGTGTGTACCAGCTCTTCTACCTGCTGTGCCAGTTTTTTTTGTTCATTTTCTGTCTGGACTTGTTTTCGGATACATGTTTCCTTGGTTTCCGTCCATTCTTCAATCTGTTGTGCAGCCTGAGCCCGCTGGGCATTGAAGGTCTTTTCGTCGGGGTTGGGTGAGAATCCGGATTTGCTGGCAAGTTCGTTGTAAGTGTCCATTGATGCCATTCGCTCGTTGCGCACTTTTGAGAGGCGTTCGATGTCGGTTTCCAATTCTTTCAGTTTACGTCCGACTTCGTCTTTCTCGATGGCAAGCGAGAGTGTGCGTTCTTCCTGCTTCAGTTTTTCTTCACGCTGGCGCAGGTGTGCGATTTCGGTTTCCAGTTTTTCTTTTTCCTTCATTGCCACATCGAGTTTCTCCTTGGCAAGGTCTATCAGTTGTTTGGCAAACCAATAGACAGCTGTGTCTTTGTCGGTCATCAGCTGGTGAAGCCGTTCGTCGGCACTTTCTATTTGGGATGCCAGGCTGGCTATCGGCTGGAGCATCTCTATTTGGGTGCGTGCTTTCTCAATGTTGACTTTGGCGTCTATCAGGGTAGTAAAACTATCTTTCAGTTGTAGGTACTGGGATTCGGCATCGTGTTCTTCCAGCATATTGATGCGGATAAATTCATCGAGGTCGTCAAGCACTTTCACGCCCACAATCTGGTTGAACAGGCTCAGTGCCTTGACCGAACGCATACCGAACAGTTGGGTGATGCGCTCGGCATAGCCTACTGGTCCGTCGAAGAACTCAACCAGCGTGCGTGCTCCTTTGTAGGATGCCTCCAGCCTGCGCCGCCATACACCTTTGCCATCGAAGGGCTGAAAGTCTTTTTGTATTTCCAGGGGGACATGGGCAAGCCCGAAACTACGTCTCAGTTCTCCACCCGAGAACCAGCGCACCTGGAAGATGGTAACTACCCGCTGGTCTGTATTCGAAAACGAGGCGAGCAGCACCGAGTAGGCGCTTTTGTCACGCAAGGCTTGCGTGGTGACTCCCCGTTCGCCTTCCTTCTGTATATTACCGTAATGTCCCAGTACATAGGTTTCTTCGGTACGGTTCCCTTTCTTTTCCACGCCCGAAGACTGATTATAGAAACGGTCTTTCTTAGCTGGCACCAGTAAAGTGAGCAACGCATCGATGATGGTGCTTTTGCCTGAAGCATTGGCTCCGGTAAGCAAGGCATTGTTGCCTTGTGGGGCAAGTCGGAAGATGCGTTCGTGGAATGTGCCCCAGTTATAGATTTCCATATAGTCGAGGCGGAACCCCGCCGTATCCGAAGATGTACTAAACAGATTCAACATAGCTTTCGAGTTTCTTTTTAAATTCTACCAATTGGTCGAGTGTGACCTTTTCTTTGATAATGCGGTGGATTTGATAAAAGGTACGCCCTTCTTGCTCTCTTTCTATCAGGAACCCCAGTTGCACCATACGGGCGATGTACGAGTCAAGTTCGTTTAAGAGCTTGACACGGTTGAAGCGTTCGGGGAGGAACAGTTCGATGCGTTCTTTCAGTTCCTTGCCGGTGATGTAGCATGCGGTGGTATATAGCTCGTCAAGGTTGCTGTCGAATTCTTCGAGCACCTCGCGGAGGATGATGGCGAGCACTGAACATTCGAACCCCAGCGGCTTGCGGGGCACCAGTCCCAGGGTATTGCCACTCTCGTCGGTCATCTGTTTCAGGTAAGCGAATCCTTCGTCGCGTTTTACAATCAGTTCCAGCCCGATTTGTGAAATATATTTCTGGATTTCTGTCTGGTAATGTAACAGGTCGTTCCAGCATCGGTCGGTGGTATTTACCGGACCTTTCAACAGGCAGACCACTGCCCGTGCGTATGGGGAGATGTAAGATTCTAAGTTCATTCGTTTTTGAGTTTTAAGTTCTTGGGTTTTGGAGTTTGGGCTTGCCACAGAGGAAATAATTGAAATACTCAGTGTCCTCTGTAAACATGCACTTCATCGCACGACAATGATTTCGGGAATAACAATTGCTTTGTGCTGTGTTTCGTCGAACGTTACGGTCTGTGTCCGCTCGGCATGGATGATATGCCGGAAATCGCGTATTACACTGATGTAGCCGAATAATTCCGACAAGCCCTGCTGCAAGCCACCATTTTCCTGGATGACATCGCCTAATGTAGTCTGACGCTTGTGTCGCAAGGCATGCTGAATGTGTTGTTTCAATGTGCGTCGGTCTATACGGTTTTGCACGAACAGGTTCTCTGCCGAATGGGCTTCGCTGATGTCCGAACTTGCCATTTCCAATGCTTGTCGATAGATGACTTCTACGTTTCGTTCCAAGGTAAGTTTCCGTTCCAGAGGCATATTGATGTCAGGTAGTGTTTCTACTTCCAGCGATACATCGGGCGTGATGCCTTTTTGTGCCAATGCTAACAGGGACGACTGGATGTCGGTTATCACCCGTTGGGTGGCAATGGTAGGTATCGTTCCGTTTTCGCAGATGATGCGGCTTAGTTTCTCTGCCATCTTGTCATTTGCCTGATATACTTTTTTCCCGGCGGAATAGAGGTATTGCTTCATATTTTTCAGGAAGGTGTCGTTCACCTCCAACCGCTTGTCGTCCAGCGTGTCGTAGAGGTGTTCCACCAGTTCATCCCATGTGTGTTGTAATGAAGGGGTCAGCAGGAAATCCCAAAAGGCATAAAAGCTTTTGCCTTGCGGACTCTGTTGTAGGTTTGCCAAGGCATCGAAGGTAAAGCCCAGGATGTCACCTTTTGAATATGCTCCATCGGCATGTCGGCGGTAGATGTCCTTGGTAATGCTTTTAAAGTTTTCTTCTACCTCTTTGAAGTCGGAAAGCAATTCTTTTGCCGACTGGCTGATTTGCTTGAAGCGAGGCAATATCTGGTATTCCTCGAATATCTGTGCGTCACCTCCTGCACGGATGGACTGAATTTGGTGTTCTATCTCGCGCTTTTTCTCTTCCAGCATCCGTATGCGCTCTTCCTTGTCTTCGTTGGTAAACTCTACCAGTTCCTTCAGTTGTCCGAAGAGATTCATGAATTTCGATTCCGTGCCCACGAATTCCTCACGTTTCAGGCTCAGCAGCCAGTCGATGGTTTTGCTGGTATAGAGTGATAGCTCGTAAAATACTTCGCCTGTTTCTTCCTGATAGTTGCGCAAGAATCCTTTGTCGGTCCACCGTTGGATGTATTTGCCTGCCTTTTCCTCGAATGAATCGAATTCTGTGATGCCGCTTTCTTCGTCCTGTTCTAGTCGTACAGCGCTCAGGTAGTCGGCCAGTTGCATGCGTAAGGATTCGAAAGGTACGGCGGTCTGCCTATGATAGAACATTTTGAAAAGAAATAGGATAATCAGTTGCCGGTTGCGCAAGCGGAGCAGTTCCACGCAAGGCGAAGTTCGCAGGATTTCGGATAACACTTCAGTTTGTAACGCCATTCTTATTTTCAATTAGTGTGCAAAATTACAAACTTCTTGTGGAAATCAATAGCAGTGCTTGTGGAAAATTTTAAGGACTTCCGGAGAATATCCTATTCATATATCACCACAGAGGCCATGGGTAAAATGATTTCAGTGTGTCCTCTGTGGTGAATCGGTGTATCAGATACAGTTGAGGCAGGGTTATTCCGCCAGCGTGAAGTCGAGCTGCTTCTTCTCCAGGTTGGCGCGTGCCACCTTGATTTTCACCGGGTCGCCCAGGCTGAACTTGCGGTGATGGCGGCGTCCGATGAGGCAGTAGTTTTTCTCGTCGAACTCGTAGTAATCATCGCCCAGGTCGCGCATCGGCACCATGCCTTCACACTTGTTCTCGTTGATTTCCACGTAGATGCCCCATTCGGTGACGCCCGAGATGACACCGTCGTACACGTTGCCGATACGTTCGCCCATAAACTCTACTTGCTTGTACTTCACGGAGGCGCGTTCGGCGCTTGCCGCGGTCTGTTCCATGGCAGAGCTGTGGTCGCACAATTCCTCGTACTTGTCGGCTTGGGCGGTGCGCCCTCCGGCTTCGTAGCGGGTGAGAAGGCGGTGCACCATCAGGTCGGGATAGCGGCGGATGGGCGAAGTGAAGTGGGTGTAATAGTCGAACGCCAGCCCGTAGTGCCCGATGTTATGGATGGAGTAGCGGGCTTTCTGCATGGCGCGGAGCGATACCGTCTCGATGAGGTTCTGCTCTTTCTTGCCCGACACGTCGCTGAGCAGGCGGTTGAGCGAGCGCGACACTTCGGTCTTGCTTCCCCCCGTGCGTATCTTGTAGCCGAAGCGGGCGATGAACTGGCTCAGGTTTTCCAGCTTCATCGGGTCGGGTAGGTCGTGGATACGGTAGGGGAATACTTTCGGCTTCTTGTTTTTGGGCACTTTGCCGATGTGTTCCGCCACGGTGCGGTTTGCCAGCAGCATGAATTCCTCTATCAGCTTGTTGGCTTCTTTCGATTGTTTGAAGTACACGCTCAGCGGCTTGCCTTTTTCGTCGATTTCGAATTTCACTTCCACGCGGTCGAAGTCGATGGAACCTGCTGCCATGCGCCGTGCGCGGAGCTGCTGGGCGAGGCGGTTCAGTTCCAGTATTTCGTAGGTATAGTCGCCCGTTCCGGTCTCGATGATGGCTTGCGCCTCTTCGTAGGTGAAGCGGCGGTCCGACTTGATGACCGTGTGGCGGATGCGGTAATCCTTCACTTCGGCGTTGTCGTTGAGGGTGAAGATGACCGAGTAGGCGAGCTTCTCCTCGTTGGGGCGGAGCGAGCAGATGAAGTTGCACAGGCGTTCGGGAAGCATCGGGATGGTGCGGTCGACCAAGTATACCGAGGTGGCGCGCTTCACGGCCTCCTTGTCGATGGCGCCGCCTTCCTTCACGTAGTGCGACACGTCGGCGATATGCACGCCCACTTCCCACAGCCCCGGCTTCAGCGGGCGGATGGAGAGGGCGTCGTCGAAGTCTTTCGCGTCCTTGGGGTCGATGGTGAAGGTGGTCACGGTGCGGAAGTCCTCACGCTCGGCATAGTCCTCGGGGGTGATTTCCGCCGAGAGCTTCTCCGCCGCGGCTTCCACCGATGCCGGATAGGTATAGGGCAGCCCGTATTCCGCCAGGATGGCATGCATCTCGGTATTGTTGTCGCCTGCCTTGCCCAGCACGTCCACTACTTCGCCGAAAGGATTCTTCGCCTCATCGGGCCACTCGGTGATGCGCACCACCGCCTTGTCGCCGTTCTTTCCGCCTTTCAGCTTTTCCTTCGGGATGAAGATGTCGTTTGCCAGCGTGCTCGATTCGGTGAGCAGGAAAGCGTAGTTCTTGGTCACTTTCAGCGTGCCTACGAAGGTGGTCTTGGCGTGTTCCAGGATTTCGATGACCTGCCCTTCGGGTTCTTTGCGCTTGCGGCGTGCACAAAGGCTCACTTTTACCCTGTCACCGTTCATGGCGTGTGCCGCGTTGCGTTCGGCGATGAAGATGGGTTCTCCTCCGTCATCGGGCGTAAACGAGTTCTTACCGTTGCTTTTGCGCTGGAAGATACCGGTCAGCACTTGTCCTTTATCGTTCAGTTTATATTGTCCGTCTTCGGTTTTGATGAGGAATCCGTCCTCAGCCATTTCTTGCAGGATATCCGTGCAGAGCATTTTCAAGGGGTGTGTAGTGAGTTTCAACCCCCTGAACAATTGTTTCAGCCCGAAGGCCTGTCCTGCCCGCAGTTGGAAATAACTGATGAGCAGTTCGGCGAGTTCTTTTTTCTTCATGCGTTTCCCGCCTTTTTTTTCTTTCTTCTTCTTAGCCATAGTCGGTAGTTTTTTTTCTTCCTACAAAGTAAAGAAAATAAATGGAATCTTGTTTGTTTTGAGGCATTTTTATTTAGATAGTCTTCAATCGTGGCAGATATTCATGAAGGCTAATTGTAATTGTAATGATTGTAACGGAGGCAGAAGCGTTACAATTGTTACAATTACAATTAATTGAAAACGGCTTTTTCTGTGTGTGGCATAAAAAGGAAGAGTGTATTGATTATTATATATATTATAATATAATATATAATATAAATTTTATGTTCACTTTTTCTCCTCCCATTGAAATCGCTAAAAAATAATTGTAATTGTAACAATTGTAACGCCTTTTGTGTAATCTGTGGTGAGAACTAAGCTCCGAAGTCTCCCCGCAACGTCCGCTTGATGCGCCGGATGGCTTTCGCCCAAAAGCCGTTGGTGCGGTGATAATAGCGGGCGAAGGCACGGCGGGCTTCTTGGTTCTCCGCGATGGGGGAAATAGGGACGACGGGGAGCGGATGCATCCACAGGTCGGAAGCATAGAGGCCTCCGCCTCCGCAATTCGTGCCCGTGCCGTCGAATCCGGTGTTCTGCACCAGCGATTTGCCCACGTTCAGCGAAAGGATACCGGCGAGGAACAGGCTGGCGTTCCAGCGTATTGCCCACGAATTGTTCTTGCCGGCTATCTGGCGGCGCAGCATGCGGGTGAAGGGATAATTCCCGTTGAAATCAAAGGTGTGGGTCAGGCGGCGTTCTTCCAGCTGGGCGAGCAAGGCTTTCCCGTCGGGATTGAAATGCCGCCAGGCACGTGCCCACGTTGCCCAGCCCCAGCTTCCGGTCCACTTGATAAGGAAGGTGTCGGGCAGCGAAGGGTCTTTCGTGAAGTCGCACGCCTGGATATGTCCTACCCGCTCTTCGTCCTTGTACGTTTCCAGCGCATCGTTCATAAAGCGCAGGAAGTAGGGCGACACCACCAGGTCGTCTTCCAGCACAATCACACGCCCGTAGGCATTGACCTGCGTGCTTACGCCATCGATGATGTTGCGGGCAAGACCCCAGTTCTCGGAGCGTTCGATAAGTGTAACCTGTTTAAAGCCTCCGATGCTCCGGATGTACCGGCGCACTTCGTCCACATTCGGACGGTCTGCCTCGTTTCGGGCTTGGTCGGCATAGATAAAGAGGCGGCTCTCTATTGCCTCAGCATTGGTTTGCAAAGATTCGATAACCCGGTGTGTATGTTCGGGGCGGTTGTAGACGAAAAGGAGAATCGGAGCGTACATGCTTTAATGAATAATTAATAGTTAATAATTAATAGCGGGTTGTTTCATTCAAGTAAGAAGTGCGGCGCTTCCATGCGGGTTCGCCGGCGGATGCATATAACTTCGTGCGTCTTTCCACTTAGCTTCAAGGCGAGATGCAGATAGGTGCATCCGTCTTTCCACTTATGATGCATGAAGGCGAGCAGGCTTTTCTTCACGCAGGCAAGGACGCTATAGGCGAAAGCGTTTCCGAAAGTGCGGTTCAGGTTGGTGTATTCGGAGAGCAGATACACGTACTCGGTGCGGAAAAACACCTCACGCGTAACGGGGCGCGACTGGCGGTCATGGCAACCGAATGCCGTAGGTACGTAGCCCACTTTCAATCCGTGGCGGTGCAGGCGGTTCACGTAGTCCTTGTCTTCGCCATAATGGTAGAAGAGGGGCGAAAATCCGCCCAGCCTTTTCAGCGTGCGGACGGGGATGAACCAGAATGCCGCGTTGATGAAAGGGGCTTCTATCACGTCCTGGTCGTGCGGAATGCGTGCAGGGTCGGTCTGATGCACATAGCTGGCGAATCCATGGTCCAGCCGGTTGCCCGTTCCGTTCAAGTGTACAGGCGAGAGGATGCCGTATTCGGGGTGTTTCTCTGCCTGGGCAGCCAGGAATCCGATGCTGTCCGGTGCCATCCATGCGTCTTGGTTCAGCAGGAATACGGCATCATAGCCTTCTTCCAGCGCAAGGCGCATGCCGATGTTGTTCGCCTGTCCGAAACCTAAGTTCTCTCCGTTGGCGATGAGGCGCACATGCGGGTAAGCGTCCCGGATGGTTGGCACGGTATCGTCTTGCGACCCGTTGTCGATAACCAGCACATCGGTGGGATAATCCGAGTGGGACAGGCTCTCCAGACAAGGTTTTATCCATCGGGTGAAGTTATAAGATACAATGATAGTCAGTATTTTCATGGTTTTATTTTTATATTTTACAATTTACGATTTACTATTTCTCCATGCGGCATTGTAAATAATGCCAATCAGGAGTTAAAAGGGAGTTATAGGTAGTTATCGCCCGCCAATGCGGCTGGGAGTTAGAAGCCAATACCTTTTGCACCGCTTTCAGAAGTAAAGCTATTGGCTTTTAACTCCTGAACGAAGTGATAACTCCTGTGAAACATAACTACGTTTAACTTCTGATTCGCATAAATAGTAAATCGTAAATAGTAAAATCGTAAATCAATCGAATCGCATCCGCAAGGTTGTCCACCGGTCGCGCAGACGCTTGACGAGGCTCACGGCAGGCACGCCCGTCCACGCTTTTGCCTTTTCCCAAAAGCGGGTCTCATCGCCCAGTCCTTTTTGCTTTTCGAGGAGTCGGAATAGGCGGTACAGCCCCCGCTTTTTCTCGTAAGGCAGATGCCATACGGCAAGATGCTCGTCTCCGGGACGGACGTTGTTGAATTGCGGAGAAGTCCACATCCGCTTTACATAACGGTTTGCTATGGCATTGCGTAAGTCCAGCCGTTCGGCAAACATGCTGAGCACATGCGCTTCTTCGTTCAGTTTGGGAGCTTGGAGGCCGGCTCGGGCAAGGTTGAACGCCCAAAGTTCAGGATATGCCTCATTGATACGGCGTACGTTGTCGCCTCTCAGCCCGATGAATTCCCCTCCGTAGTAAGCAAGTGGCAAACGGGGAGGTTTGCTGTAGCAGGCTTCGTAGAACGCTTCCATCTGCGGCAGGGTGATGCCGTTAATAGTAGCGGAACGGTCGGTGATAAACTCATAGAGTGCACTCCCATTGTTGCGGATTTCATCGAAAAGTGGGTCAAGCGGCATACGGCACAAACAATCAGCATCGCACACCAGCAACGTATCATCCGCCTGCATCCGTCCGTCCATCCCGCTAAGAATATCGTATAGATAGAATTGGTTCTGCCATGCTTCGTACCATCCCTTCGGCGGACGCCGTGTATAAGGAAGTGTGACGGTCTCCACGCTTAATTCATCGAACAATTCCAGCAGGAAACGGGGCAATCCTTCACGCTTCAGATTCGTGAAGAACAGCAGCCGTGCCGCAGGGTTATAGTGCCGGAAGGTGCGGAAGAAAGGCACCTGTATCTGCATATACACCGAGTGCACCAGTGCTGAGTCGCCCTTCTGCCCCATCTGCGGGTAGAAGCTCGCCTCGTCCGCCGATTCGCGGTAGAACCAAGTAGCTATGTAATCGGTCATAATTGAGTTGTCTTAAATTCACGTCCAAAGTTAGTTTTATTTTCCGATAATCCACCTTCGAAGCAGAGGAAAGTGTCTTCCGGTCCCCAAAAACCGTGTCCCGAAAACATCCGTGTGGATAAGTTGGCACATTCGGACGTATGCAATATGCCTCTACATGGGATGTTTGCGGTATTCTTTTTTATGATTGTAAAAATCACGGCAGGTAATGCCTTATCCACTCGTTTACGTCGTAGGCGGCGCGGACGGTTTCGGGCACTTCGGCAAGGGGGCTTTCGATGAAGGCGCGGAGCTGTTCTTCCGGGTCCTTGCCAAGGATAAAGACGTTTTGCGGACGGTAGAAGTCATAGCGTGCTATCTCCGGATTATCGGTCAAGAGCTTTTTGCCGTAGAAGAGGGCTTCGAGGGGGCGGCGCGTCAGGCCGGTCTGTCCCTTCTGGCTGATGTCAATAACGCAGCGCGTGCGGGCAAGGCGATCGAGGTACTGGGGATAGGTGAGCTTCTCCGCCGGCGTGCGGGGGATAACGAAATCGCACGTGAGGCCTTCGGCTTCAAGGCGTGTGCGGAGGCGTTGCAGCGTGCCAGCGCGGTCTTTGGGCAGGCCGCAGAAGAAGCAATCGGAGTCGATGTTGTCGGGCTGGTGTTCGGGATAACGGAAGTATTGTCCTGTACATGCCATTCCGTAGCGTTCCGCTTCGCAGGGGTCGAAGCTCGTCAGGCGGTATCCGAGGGCGCGGATGGCTTGCAGTTCTTCGGCAGGACGGCGGAAGGTGGTGCCGACAGGGTTGCAATAGTAAATGTAGCAGGGCACTCCCTCGGGCAGGTAAGGGCGGATGGCGCGAAGCACCCGCACGTTGCACGCTTCGTAAATCAAGATGGCATCGCCTGCCTCGGCATGGATAATCCGGTCGAAGTATTTCTTCGGGAACCAATAATATAAGATTCGCTTGGGCAAGGGGATGCGTCCGGCAAGCAGGCTTCGGGTGATTCCTTTGAACCGTCCGGAGGGATAGCGCAGGAAATCGGGCAGGGGCACGATGCGTTGCCTTACTTCGGGCTTCAAGCCTTCGAAGATTTCAAGCGGGGGGCTGATGACGTAGAGGGTGGACATGGAGTAATTTGAAACGCAGATTGTTTTTATGCCATTTTCCCTGTTGCCAGTTCGTGCTCAAGGTATTCGTACACGTATGCGGTGCTTTGCGAAAACAGCCCCGTGCGGAGGTTTGTCAGCTTGGCATAGGTGTCCGAAGTATAGAGTGTGCGGAGGGCTTCTTTCAAATCCATTCCGTGCTCTTCCATTAAGAGGAGCACGATTTCCTTAGATAGTTCTTCTATCATGAATGTTTCTTTGGTCATAGGGTTTCGAGTTTTTTCAGATAACGGATTGCTTTTTCTGTGCCGAAAAAATATTGGATGGTGACTCCTTTCATATATTTCAGTTCTTCGATGAACTGGTTTTTGTTTATCAGTCCTGCCGTGAATCGCCGTATTTGAAGACCGACGTGATGTCAATATTTGAACCGTGATAAAGTATCATACTAACGCTCCTCCTTTCCGGTGGCAATAAGAAGTGAGGTCTGCTATCACATCCTCAAAGGAAAAGGTGTGTTCGACATCATAAAAACGAGTAACAAAGTCGATGCCTTTAAACCTGTCTAAATAGCGATAGGCTTGTGATGGGGTAAGCGAATGGGCTGTGGCAAATTCGCTGATTACGGCGATGATATAAGCCACTTTATCTTTGATGTTAGGTTCTGTTTTCATAATGGGTTGGTATTTTGATTGTTTCCGCAAATGTAGCAAAGTTCCGTTAGTTTGCAAACGGTTTACGCCCGTTTCTTCTTGAAGAGGTAATCGATGCATTCTTGCATGATTTCGGCACGAGCGATCCTCATGACGAGGAAATAGCACCCTGCCGCTACAATGACTTTCGTAAGAAAAGTGACGGCGAGCGGGCCTCCTGCCATATAGGCACTCAGCCACCCTGCCGAGCAGGCAAGCAATGCGGAACAAAGAAAAGGAAGCAGGTCGAGTAGTAAGGCTTTTACTTTTAGTCCGATGAACCGCCGGGCAAAGCCTTGCCACACGAACAGCCATACGATGTTGAGGCACACGTTCACGACCACCATTGCGTAGATGCTTCCGCCCAGTTGTATTAATACTAAGACGGTGATGAGCTGGAGCACGACCTGTGCGATGATATTTCCCATATAGATGTCCGATTTCCCCTGGCTGATGATGAGGCTGGAGAAGAGGGTGTTGAGGGGAACGAAGGCACCTCCGATGCAGAGCAATTGCATCAAGGGGATACTGCCTGTCCACTTTTCGCCTACGGTCAGGAGAATCAGCTCGTGTGTCACGATAGAGAGTCCGAACATCGCCGGAAAAGCAAGGAAGGCACAGAAGCGGAGTATCTTGCGGAACACGCGCAGGGAGCGTTCGCGGTCGTCGCTGATGCTTGCCAGCACGGGTTGTGCCACGCTGCCCATCATTCCTGTAATAAATTGATGCCCCGTGGCGTTCCATTTATTGGCTTGGTTATAATTGCCCACCGCTTGTGGGTTGAAGTATTTTCCCAGTATGACCGAAAGCAGGTTGTTGTTCAGCTGGTTGGCAATATTGGTGATGAGCAGCTTGCTGCTGAAGGCGAAGAGTGGCTTCAGCGGGCGGAAATCAATCCGGAACGTAGGGCGCCACGGCGAGAAGTACCAGCTGCATATTGTCACGACAATCAGGTACGTAAGGCTTTGTGTGGCGATGCCCCAGTAGGAAAATCCGTGGTAGGCAAGCGTGATGCCCAGGCATCCCGATAGGATGTGGGCGATGATGCCCGAAAGTGCCTGCTGGCGTACTTTCAGGTTGCGGAAAAGATAAGCTCCTTGCGCCGTGCCCAGGCTGGCAATGGGAATGGCAAGAAAGCAATAACGCGCCAACGGGATAAGGGCAGGTTCATGATAGAAACGGGCTATCAGCGGGGCGCAGAAGAACAATACGAGGTAGGCACACACGCCGATGCCGAGACTACACCAGAATACGGCGTTATAGTCTTCGTGCCGGATGTGCTTTACGTTTGCCAGTGCGGCACGGAAGCCGCTTTCCTGCAATGAGTTCCCGATAAGTGTAAAGACGGTGAGCATCCCCACCATGCCGTACTCCACCGGTCCGAGCATCCGCCCCAGGATGATGCCGAATACGAGCACGAGCAATTGCTGGGCACCGTTGTTAACGGCTCCCCAAAATAGTCCTTTCGCGGTCTTTTCCTTTAATGATTGTTCGGGCATAGGGTTGGTGTTTTTTTCACCACAGATTACACAGATTTATTTATTAGGATTGCCTCTGTGTTTTTATTTTAATTACTTAATCTGTGTAATCTGTGGTGAAAATAAAAAGCTACTTCACTTCGCTACCCGGCTTCACTTCGCGCAAGACCGAAGTGACCGCCAGTGAACCGTCGAAGTTTTCGGCACTCAATATCATGCCTTCGCTCACTAAGCCGTTCTTGAACTGGCGCGGGGCGAGGTTGGCGATGAACAATACCTGCTTGCCCACCAATTCTTCGGGCTTGTAGTGCTGGGCGATGCCGCTCACGATGGTGCGGTTTTCCAGCCCGTCGGCTATCTTGAATTTCAAGAGCTTTTTCATCTTGGGCACGTTTTCGCATTCCAGCACCGTGCCTACGCGGATGTCCAGCTTGTCGAAGTCCTCGATGCTGATGGTCGGCTTCACAGGGTTTGCCTTGTAGGCGGCAGCTTCGTTTGCCTTCTTGGTGGCAAGCAGCTTGTCCACTTGTGCCTGGATGACGTCGTCTTCTATCTTTTCGAAGAGCAGTTCCGCCTTGTTCAGGGCGTGTCCGGCTTCCAGCAGGTCGGTGCGTCCCAGTTGTTCCCAGCTGAAGGTTTCCATGTTCAGCATCTTGCGGAGCTTTTCGGAGCTGAAAGGCAAGAACGGTTCGAAGGCGATAGAAAGGTTTGCTACCAGTTGCAGGGCGATGTTGAGGATAGTTGCCACGCGGTCCATATCCGTCTTTGCCAGCTTCCACGGTTCGGTGTCGGCAAGGTATTTGTTGCCGATGCGGGCAAGGTTCATTGCCTCCTTCTGTGCATCGCGGAACTTGAATACGTCAAGCAGTTTCTCTACTTGTGCCTTCACGTCTGCAAATTCCTGCAGGGTTGCCCGGTCGTAATCGTTCAGTTCGCCGCAGGCGGGTACCTTGCCTTCAAAGTATTTGTGGGTCAGCACGAGGGCACGGTTCACGAAGTTTCCGTATACGGCTACCAGTTCATTATTATTACGTGCCTGGAAGTCTTTCCATGTAAAGTCGTTGTCCTTCGTTTCCGGAGCGTTGGCGGTGAGCACGTAGCGCAATACGTCCTGTTTGCCGGGGAAGTCCTGCAGGTATTCGTGGAGCCATACCGCCCAGTTGCGTGAGGTAGAAATCTTATCTCCTTCCAGGTTCAGGAACTCGTTTGCCGGCACGTTGTCGGGCAGGATATAGCTGCCTTCCGCCTTCAGCATGGCGGGGAACACGATGCAGTGGAACACGATGTTGTCCTTGCCGATAAAGTGTACGAGGCGTGTTTCGGGGTCTTTCCACCATTTCTCCCACGAGTCGGGCAGCAATTCCTTGGTGTTCGAGATGTAACCGATAGGTGCGTCAAACCATACGTAGAGCACCTTGCCTTCGGCTCCCTCTACCGGAACGGGGATACCCCAGTCGAGGTCACGGCTTACGGCACGCGGCTGAAGTCCCATGTCGAGCCACGACTTGCACTGGCCGTACACGTTGGGGCGCCATTCCTTGTGGTCTTCCAGAATCCACTGGCGCAGCCATGCCTCGTGCTTGTCGAGCGGCAGGTACCAGTGCTTGGTTTCCTTCATTACCGGCTGGCTTCCACTGATGGCACTCTTCGGGTTGATAAGTTCGGTAGGTGAGAGCGTGGAACCGCACTTCTCGCACTGGTCGCCGTAAGCGCCCTCGGCGTGGCAACGCGGACATTCGCCCGTGATGTAGCGGTCGGCAAGGAAAGTCTTTGCTTCCTCGTCGTAGTATTGCATTGAGGTCTTTTCTACGAACTCGCCTTTGTCGTAAAGGGTACGGAAGAATGCCGATGCCGTGTCGTGGTGCACCTTCGAAGTGGTACGCCCGTACACATCGAACGAGATGCCGAACTCCTTGAACGAGTCGCGGATGAGCGTGTGATAGCGGTCCACGATGTCCTGCGGCGTGCATCCTTCCTTCTTGGCGCGGATGGTGATGGGCACGCCGTGCTCGTCCGAGCCTCCGATAAATAATACCTCTTCTTTCTTCAGGCGCAGGTAGCGCACGTAGATGTCGGCAGGCACATATACGCCCGCCAGGTGTCCGATGTGGACAGGTCCGTTGGCGTAAGGCAGTGCCGAGGTGACTGTAGTCCGTTTGAATTTCTTTTCCATATAGCGTATGTTTTTTCTTTGATACTAAATAACTTTTGCAAAGATAGCGAATTTAAATGAAGAATGAAGAACGAAGAATGAAGAATCTTGCGGTTGCGCTTTTCCCTTCTTTTCCCTAAATTTGCAGAGACCAAAACCTTATGTGCGTATGAAACCGATGATATGTTTCTTATTGCTTGCCTTAGGAGCCTGCGGAGGACAGCAGAAGACAGGAACTCCGCTTGCGGCTGAAACCGATACGATACAGGTAAAGGAACCGGACAAAGAACCGATAACCTTGGAGCGTGAGACCGGAAAGCCGGTTTATGACATGATAGAAGGAGATACGGTCTACAGATATGCGGACAGCGGGCCGGAGTTTTCCATTCCTAAGCCTTACGGCTCGGAATATAATACGGGCTTGGAACACTACATACAGGAAGCCGTGAAGGACATCCACATCGGCGAAGGCATCTCTGTGGTCTCTTTTGTGGTCAATAAAATGGGATTACCTTGTCACGTCACCCTCGCAAGGTCGGCAAAGGTATTTGCGCCTGATGCCCGTTCATACCGCCAAATGGATTCCATTGCTTGCGAGGTGGTCCGCAACCTGCCTTACTTCATCCCTGCCAGCCTTAACGGGGAGCCGGTCAACCATCTGATAGGAGTAGCGGTAAGGTTTAAATAAATGGGTAGTATTCAGATTATTTAAAAGGTTGTTATTATCTTCTTTTCTCAGCGCAGATAACTTCGTCTGGTGTAAGATTAATAATCTTCCGCTTGTAAGATTAATAATCTTGCAGCCTGAAGATTATTAATCTTACAGCGGATAGACCTATATGCGTTGAAAGCTATGAATACCATTCCTGCAAACTCTTTAGGGCTGTAACAGGCATGAAACCATAGGCAAAAGCGTAATGTCCAAACGTATGGACATAAAAAAAGGAGTACCGCTGTACTCCAACCTTTGTTAACCTTAAATCTAATACTATGAAAAACACGTTGCAAAGGTACGGACTTCTGGGGAATATGCAAATGTTTTGACTAAAATAAAATGTTTTATAACAAGAATTAAGGGATGACAACCTCTGTTTTCAGTACGGCTCTTTTTTAAGCGGTGTTTTTGTGTTTTCTTTTGAAATCTGGAAAGAAACATGGTGAACTGTTTTGAATTTATCGTGTGCTGATTTGGAATGAGTTTTTGATGTATATTCGCTTGTGTGATATATGTAGCTTTTTTGTTAAAGAAATGCAAAATGCAGCGCTTGTAAGGTTACAACTTGCGGATTGTTTTTCTAACTTCGCGCCGGATTTAGAAAGAGTCCGCCCTACGAATATGACACAGAAGAAAACTTACATCGTCCGTTTTAGTAACAAAATTCATGATTTCCACGCATGGGGCGTGGCGGCTTTGATTTGATGGCCGGCTTCGGTATACGACAACG
Source organism: Bacteroides sp. An279 (assembly GCF_002159615.1). Lineage (NCBI taxonomy): Bacteria > Pseudomonadati > Bacteroidota > Bacteroidia > Bacteroidales > Bacteroidaceae > Bacteroides > Bacteroides sp. An279. The sequence continues at coordinate 23,032 of NZ_NFJA01000009.1, read as the reverse complement.
GGGATTTCTATTTTTTCATTCAACCATTTTTAGAAGCTGTTTTGAATTTATCGTGCGATGATTTGAGATGAGTTTTTGAGGCATTTTCGCTTCTGTGATGAGGAAGATAGCGGGCTATCTGACGAAGAACAGGAGCGAAAAGGACCAAAAAATCGCCCAAAGCACACACGAAAACAGATACATCAAGCCAAGAAAAACTTTTTGGAGAAATTCAAAACAGCTTCTTAAATCAGTTACATTATGAGCAAAAACTTTAGGCTCATAGTGCCTTGCTTGGTGGCACTATGCAGCCTGCATCTTTGTGCCCAACCGCGAGTGATGGGCATCGATGAACTGTTCCGCCTTGCCGATGCGAACAGTACAAGCATACAGGCGTATGCGACAGGAAAAGAAGCTGCCGCCGAAGCGCTGAAGGCGGCAAAAGCGCAACGTCTGCCTGACATCAGCGCCTCGCTTTCGGGCAGCTATTGGGGCGACGGGAAGCTGTGGAACCGCGATTTTGGCAATGCCACCCACATTGACATGCCCCACTGGGGGAACAATTTCGCCCTCGAAGCCCAACAGGTTATCTATGCCGGAGGGGCGGTGAACAGCGGTATCGAGCTGGCAAGGCTTGATAAGCAAAAGGCGGAACTGGACTGGGAGAAGAACAGGCAGGATGTCCGCTTCCAGCTCGTGGGATATTACCTCGACTTGTACAAGCTGAACAACCAGGCGCAGGTGCTGGAAAAAAACCTCGCCCTCGCCCTGCAGGTGATAGCCGACATGCAGGCACGGCGCGAGCAGGGCACCGCTTTGCAAAACGACATCACCCGCTATGAGTTTCAGAAAGAAAATCTGAAACTGCAATTGGCGAAGGTGAACGATGCGTGCAAGATAGTAAACCACCGGTTGGTGACTATCCTGCACTTGCCCGAAGAGACGGTCGTCGTGCCTGACACAACCCTGCTTGCCACCGAAGTGCAGACACTAAGCGAAAATGACTGGCAGGAGCTTGCCACACAGACCAACATCGACTTGCGGCAGGCGGCGACGGGCATCGAGACGAGCAAGCAACTGGTGAAACGCGAACGCTCGGAACGCTTGCCTAAGGTGTCGCTCTTTGCCGCCGAACATCTGGATGGACCTATCACTATCGAAGTACCCGTTTTGGACAACAACTTCAACTACTGGTACGTGGGCGTAAGTGTGAGCTACAACTTCTCGTCGCTCTTCAAGAATACCCGCAAGCTGAAGCAGGCACGGCTGAACGTGCGCCGGGCGCAAGAGACACACGGGCTGGCACAAGAGCAGGTGGAAAATGCCGTGCAGGCAAGCTATACTTCTCTGCTGACTGCTTTTACCGAACTGCGGACTCAGGAGAAGAACGTGCAGCTTGCTAATGAGAACTACAGCGTGACCAGCAACCGTTATCGCAACGAGCTTGCTCTGCTGACCGACATGTTGGATGCCGGCAACACCAAACTGAGCGCCGATCTTGCACTGGTGAACGCCCGCATCGACTTGGTTTACCATTATTATCAGATGAGATATGTGACACATACGTTGTAATTTTAAGGAGTTAAAAGAGTTAGAGGAGTTATCACTCCGCTTCGCTTCGTTAGAAGTTAAGCCAATAGTTTTTACTCCTTAACTTCTTAACTCCTTAACTCCTTAATTTCTTAACTCCTTAATTTCTTAACTTCTTAACTACCAAACTCAATAGACTTATGCTTACAAGAAAAACTAAAAAACAGATTTATAATACCGTAGTGATTGCCCTGCTTGCCGTGGGACTGGTTTACGTTTGCTCGCGCTTCATTCATTTGGGCGTGGAATATACCGATAATGCGCAGGTGCGCCAACATATTACGCCCGTCAATACCCGTGTGCAGGGTTTTATCAAGAAGATTTGTTTCGAAGAATACCAGCCGGTGCGCAAGGGAGACACCTTGCTCGTGATAGAAGACACCGAATTCCGCCTGCGCCTTGCTCAGGCAGAAGCTGACCTTGCCAACGCCCTTTCGGGACGCCGTGCCACATCGACCGGTATCGCTACTACACAAAACAACCTGCGTGTAAGCGATGCGGGCATCGAAGAAGTGCGGGTGCAGATGCAGAACGCCGAGCGTGAATGGCACCGCTACGAGAAACTTCTGAAGCAAGATGCCGTGACACCTCAACAATACGACCAAGTGCACACGGCATACGAAGCTATTAAGGCACGTTATGAACAGCTCTTGCGTGCCAAGCAATCGACCGCCCTCACCCGTGATGAGCAGACGCACCGGCTGGAGCAGAACGAAGCGGGCATCCGGCTGGCGGAAGCAGCCGTGGATTTGGCAAAGCTGAACCTGTCGTACACCGTGATTGTCGCCACTTGCGACGGCGTGACGGGGCGCAAGGATATTCATGAAGGGCAGCTGGTGCAGCCCGGACAAACAATGGTGGATATCGTAGACGGGCAGGACTTGTGGGTCATTGCCAACTACCGTGAGACCCAACTTCCGCACATTCATGTAGGTTCGGAAGTGATGCTTACCGCCGATGCCGTTCCGGGTGTGACCTATACCGGCACGGTGGAATCTATCTCGGATGCCACGGGAGCCGCCTTCTCGCTCATCCCACAAGACAATGCTACAGGCAACTTTGTAAAGGTGGAACAGCGCGTGCCTGTCCGTATCAGCCTGAAAGGTAACGATGTGGAGAAGCTGAGTCTTCTGCGTGCTGGGCTGAATGTGGAATGTAAAGTGAAGCGTTGAGATGGGAGCGCCTGTACTTAACGGACCGTTCACGATGCCGATGGTCCGCGGCTTTGTGCCCCGTCTCATGCAGCCCTGGCTTTATGTCTTTATGGCAGTCACGTTCCAGCTTTCGGGAGGGCTTTATCTGGGTACGCTGGCAGAGATGATGGGTGAAACCACCCTGATGCGCGAGGACTTGCTAATGTGTCTTTATGCCAACCTGGCGGGAATGGCGATTTATTTCCCTCTGCTGTTCCGGATGAAGTTCCGTTTCACCAACAAGACGTTGCTGGCGGTATCTGCTACGGGTGTGTTGGTGTGCAACTTGGCTGCACCACACGTTACGTTCCTGCCCTTGCTTTGGGTAATCTGTTTCGTGGAGGGCATCTGCAAGATACAGGGTACTTTCGAATGTATGTCCACCATCCAGCTTTGGATGACGCCAAAGCGTGATTTCACGGTGTTCTTCCCCATGCTGCACATTATTATATTAGGGAGCATGCAGGTGTCCGACCTTCTTGCCACTTATCTGATGCATTACTATCATTGGTCGTACATGCATTGGTTCATGGCGGGGGTGATGATGGTTGACTTGTTGATAATCACCCTTTGTACACGGCATTTCCGCATCGTCAAGAAGTTCCCGCTTTTCGGCATCGACTGGCTGGGAGCCTTGTTGTGGGCGCTGCTCTTGCTGGAAGTGGCTTATTTCTTCTGTTACGGAGAGTTTTACGACTGGTGGAACAGTCCTGTTATTCGCGTGCTGGCAGTGATGATTGTGTCCACGCTGGCGGTGTGTGTCGGACGGATGCTTCATGTGCGCCATCCTTTCCTCGAACCGAAGATGTGGACATACAGGCATCTTTTCCCCATCTTGCTGCTCATTATGCTGGTCGAAATGTACCTTGCCGCCGAACGTTCGCTGGAAGAAGTGTTCTACGAGAGCGTGATGCATTATGAGGCGTTGGTCAGCGTCCGGCTCGACTGGCTGGTGCTGGCGGGTGTGGTGGCAGGCTGTCTTTTCGCTTACTGGTGGATGCACGTAAGACGGTTCAGTTATTTGCGCCTTCTGGCGGTAGGCATAGCTGTGCTGGCGTGTTATCTTGTAGGCTTTTATTTCACGCTTTCGTCAGAAATTCATATTTCTCAGCTTTATCTGCCTGTAGCGTGCCGTGGATTCGCCTATGCCGTACTGAGTGCTACGTTTATGGTCTGTCTGGAAGAAATTATGACGTTTCAGCACTTCTTCCAGGCGTTGAGTGTGTTCAATATGCTGCACATGGTGGTAGGCGGTGTACTGGGGGCAGCCGTCTATACCGAAGGTCTGTCTTACTACATGGCGGATAATCTGGCGCGTTACGGCACTGCTATTGATAACGTAGCAGTCAGCTCCTCGCCTTTCGATTTAGGCGGATATATGCCGGGGTTCATCGAACGGATGATGGAAGTGAGCATCAAGCAAATCTATGGCTGGGTGATTTACGCCTGCCTTCTGCTGTTCCTTCTCTTCTTGCTTTACGATGCTCCTATCCGTCGCGAACTGAAACAGATGCCCGGCTGGCGTGCTTTGAGGCGTGAGGCGGAAAAAGCTTTCAGGTAAACGGGTTTGGAGATAACATACAGACGGACACAGATTTTTCTCGATACCTTTTATTATATAAGGTGTTTATGTAAATTCTGTGTCCGTCTTGTGTTTCATTGATGCGCTATGAAGTTAAGGGGCTGAGCAAAATTTAAACAGGTTAAAGGATGCTGGTTGTTTTATTCCACTACTGTTTCTACAGGTGTTCCGATACAGCCGTTGGGCATCTGTATGCGAAGCAGGGCACAGACGGTGGCGGCAATGTCAGTCATGTGTACAGGGTGGAAAGTATTACCCGATTCGATGTGCCAACCCATGAAAAACAGCGGGATATGTGCATCATAAGGATTCCATACGCCGTGGTCGGTACCACCTGTTTTATCAGGTCGGTCAATGTTGTACCAGCCGGGTTGCATGATGAGCTGAATGTCGCCGCTGCGCAGTCGGTTGTAACCATTGATGGCACGTTCGCGCACATCGGCAGGTAGGGTGGCGTTACTCAGGTCTTCCATGTCTGCCACGTAGGCAAATTGTGGGTAACTTTTCAGGAAATCAATGGCGCAAGCTTTTGCGGCGCGTAAATCAATGTTTGCTTGGCGGATGTATGCATGGTCGAAGAATACTTGATAGTTAAGGATGTCTTTCACCAGTGGATGGCCAGAGCCGAACTGTTTGTCAAGCACAGCATTGAGCGAATCTTTGACAGTGCCCGCATACCAGCCCCCGGCAGGAATTCCACAGTCTTGCATCAGGCGGAAATTGTGGGCGGCTGCATGGTCGGCAGTAAGGAAGAGAAGGTAGTTATTCTTACCTATCGTCTCGTCCAGCGTACGGAAAAAGTCGGCAAGGTCACGGTCAAGACGGAGATAAGTATCTTCTGTTTCGATGGCATAAGTTCCGAACTGGTGTCCTACGTAGTCGGTTGACGAAAGACTGACGGTGAGCATATCAGTTTCGGGACCTTGACCCAGTTGTTCACCTTTCAGTACAGCCTTGGCTAGTTCCAGCGTGAGCGAGTTGCCATAAGGAGTGGTGCGGATGACGCTGTAGCCTTTCTGTTCGAACAGGTGTGAGGTGGGCACGGGTAGTATAGGAGTGTCGGCAAGGGGTAATTCGTAAGCAGTGCTGTCGGCTGTGCTTGCAGTGTAGGTCTCCATGGGGTAGAGGGTGTCCCAGTCTTGCAAGAGATATTGTCGGGCAAGGTCACGTTGATTGAAGTCGTTCAGCCATTGGGGAAGTGATTTCCGGTAATAAGTGCTGGTGATGAAGTGTCCGGTCTCGTCATCGAACCAATAGGCTGCATCGGGTGTATGTCCGGCAGGAAGAATCGAAGCGCGGTCTTTCAAGGCTACGCCGATGACGCGCGAACGGAAGTTGGTAGCAAGTTTCAGTTCATCGCCGATAGTGGTGACCAATAAGTTGCGTGGTGACATTTTGCCGGCAGGACTGTTGCTTCCCACACCTGTTACGGTAGGATCGTCGGTACAATATACCAGTGTATCATTCTTGTAGAAATTGTTTCCTGCAATGCCATGGATAGAGGGTACGGAACCGGTATAGATAGACGAGTGCCCGATGGCGGTCACGGTGGGTATGTAGTTGAGATGAGTGTTGTCGCAACTGAAGCCTTCGTTCATCAGGCGCCGGAAGCCTCCTTCTCCGAAACGCGGATAGAAACGGTAGAGGTAATCCCAACGCATCTGGTCGACTACAATGCCGATTACTAATCGGGGACGCTCTACGTGTGGCGAATTGGTTTGTGCCTTTATCACGAAGCTGCAACACAAGCATAATAACAGGGTGATGAAACTCTTTTTCATAATTTCTTGTCTTTTTTGATTCGGGTGCAAAGGTGTAGTTTTTGTGTTACAGGGGCGTGAAACAGGTATTACAAAAGTGATACGAATCAGATTGTCGGGATTCTTGTCCTGTCTGTCAAAAATATGAAGATTCCTTATGCTTCGTTCTTTATTCTTCATTAGAATTGCGTATCTTTGCCCCATGCTTATGTAAAAAATGAATGTGATATGAATGAGACTGATGCTGCTGTCCGCCGGCGTGCCATATACGGGGTGACGCTGGCAGGCAGCGTGGTAAATGTCGTGCTGGTGCTGTGTAAGTTTGCTGCAGGCATATTGGGACGCAGTGCCGCGATGATAGCTGATGCGGTACACTCATTATCCGATTTGGCTACAGATGTGATTGTATTGGTGTTTGTGCGTATTTCAGACAAGCCGGAAGACAAAGGACACGATTATGGACACGGAAAATATGAAACCTTTGCCACCTTGCTGATTGGCGTGGCATTACTGGTGGTAGGTATTGGTATCCTATGGAGCGGAGGCGAACAGATTTACGCTTTTTTACAGGGGGAAACGTTGCCTTCGCCGGGTTGGATTGCCTTGTGGGCAGCATTGTTTTCAATTGTGTCGAAAGAGGTTCTGTTTCATTACACACGTCTGGTAGGAAGGAAATACGATAGTCCGGCGGTGATAGCTAACGCCTGGCATCACCGGAGTGATTCGTTTTCGTCTATAGGGACAGCAGTAGGTATCGGCGGCGCCATTTTGTTGGGCGAAGACTGGCGGGTACTCGACCCTTTGGCGGCAGTTATCGTAAGTTTTTTTATTATTCATGTGGCGATAAAGCAATTGGGACCTTGTCTGGACGAACTGTTGGAACGTTCGTTGCCCGATGATGTGGAACGTCATATCACCGACTTGGTGCTTTCGGTACCTGGTGTATCACAGCCGCACCATTTGCGCACGAGGCGTATAGGCAACCGTTATGCGATAGATGTGCATATCCGGATGGATGGCAATATGCCTTTGAGTGAGGCGCATGACCGTGCCACGCAAGTAGAGCAGAAATTGCGTGACACATATGGGAAGGATACATACATCAACATCCATGTAGAGCCGATGAAATGAAGAATTAAGAATGAAGAATATAGGAAACATGAAGATATTAGTGACAGGCGCAAGCGGATTCATCGGCAGTTTTTTGGTCGAAGGAGGATTGGAACGTGGCATGCACGTATGGGCAGGTGTAAGGCAGAGTAGCAGCCGGAAATATCTGCAGGATGAGCGTATCCGTTTTGCCGAACTCGATTTTACAGATTCCGATCATTTGGAAGAACTGCTGAAGCGACATAAAAAAGAGCATGACGGGTGGGATTGCATTATCCATTGTGCGGGTGTGACAAAATGCCTGCATCAGGCAGACTTCGAAATAGGCAATTATTGGGCTACGCGTCATTTTGTCGAAGTGTTGATAAGATTGGACATGGTGCCACGTCAGTTCGTTTACCTTAGTTCGCTGAGTGTGTTCGGTCCCATACACGAACGTGACTATCTGCCCATAGGTGAGTGCGACACGCCACAACCCAATACGGCATACGGGGTGAGCAAGCTTCATACCGAAGCATACATACGTTCACTGGAAAACTTGCCGTGGGTGATATTCCGCCCTACGGGAGTATACGGTCCTCGTGAGCGTGATTATTTCCTGATGGCTCAATCCATATCGCGCCATTTGGACATCGTTGCTGGTTTCCGCCGGCAAGATCTTACGTTTGTGTATGTGACTGATTTGGTGCAGGCCATTTATTTGGCTGTGGAAAAGCAGGTGACGGGACGCGCTTATTTCGTAAGCGATGGCGAAGTGTATAGTAGCCGCACGTTCTCCGACTTGATACGGACCGAATTGGGACATCCTTGGCTGGTACGTTTTACGTGTCCGCTTGGGTTGTTGAAGATTATTTCGTCTGTGGCAGGAAACGTGGCGAAACTGATGCATAAACCCAGTACGCTTAATCCCGACAAATATAAGATTATGAAACAGCGTAATTGGCGGTGCGACATAGCTCCGTTGGAAAACGAACTGGGTTACCAGCCTGCATATCCGCTGGAGAGAGGAGTAAAAGAAACAATCAGATGGTATAAGAAAGAGGGATGGCTATAAAATTATTCGAACGGGTAGAAAGCGGTAAGGAACTGTTTGCCGTAGAGACAATCAGCTTGATTTATAATGCACTGACCAGTTTTTTGGTTTTGTTGCTGTATCAGCGTATGGACCATCCGGGCACAATGTTACTGGAACGTTTGGGTATTGTGATTCTGACATTTGTGCTGATATTCCTGTATCAGGCGTTTCCGTGCAGGCTGACAGCATTTGTCCGTATGGTGGTGCAGATGAGTCTGCTTGCTTATTGGTATCCCGATACGTTTGAATTCAATCGTTTGTTCCCGAACCTTGATTATTTGTTTGCACGCAATGAGCAGGCATTGTTCGGGTGCCAGCCTTCGGTAGAGTTCAGCGAGCATTGTCCATCCATCTGGTTCAGCGAGCCGTTTAATATGGGCTATTTTTTTTATTATCCGATGATGCTCATTGTGGTACTTTATTACTTCGTGAAGCGTTTCGAGTGGTTCGAGAAGATTTGCTTTGTGCTGGTCACTTCGTTCTTCATTTATTATTTGGTTTATATTATGTTACCTGTGGCAGGACCGCAGTTCTATTTCCCGGCTATTGGGATGGACAGGGTGAATGCGTGCGATTTTCCTCCTATTGGCGATTATTTCAATACGAATGATTACTTGATACCGGGACCGGGGTTCGACCATGGTTTTTTCTTTAATTTAGTGGAGGCTTCACAAGAAGTGGGCGAACGGCCTACGGCGGCTTTCCCCAGTTCGCACGTAGGTATATCTACCATTGTGATGATTATGGCGTGGCGGGTCAATCGGAGGCTGGCATATTTCCTGGCACCTTTTTATGTGTTGTTGTGTTGTGCAACGGTTTATATTCAGGCGCATTATCTGGTCGATTCCATAGCCGGTTTCTTTACCGCCTTTTTCGTTTACCAGCTTGCCACCCTGATGTATAAGCGCTGGTTTATCTCGCCGGCGTTCAAGTACTTTAAGTAATTAAGAATGAAGAATTGCTTCGCCCGCATGGAAATTCTTCATTCTTCATTCAAAAAGATTCTTTATTTTTCCGTAACTTTTTTCGCGACTTTGCGTCTAACAAGTAGAACATAAACAATTAAACGAACAGAAACTATGAAATATTTTTCAATGATTGTGGCATCATGTGTCTTGGCAATGATGCTTACCGTTTCCGGATGCTACGCCGGAAGCAGAAACGTGGTAAAACCCAGCAAGAATTATGTGACCCAGAAAGTATCGCTTACCGGCATTGATGCTATTCGTTCGTCTTCATCGGTAGATGTAGTCTATACGCAGGCTTCGGGTACACCCTATGCCGAAATCTATGCACCTGATAACATTGTGCCTTTGATAAAAGTAGAACAGGAAGGAAGTAAGTTGCAGGTAGGTTTCAAGAGCGGTACATCCATTACTGGAAGATATAAATGCGAAGTGCGTGTGTATGCTCCCGAAGTGACTTCGTTCTCCACATCCAGTTCGTCCGACATTATCTTGGCAAACGGCTTGAAGACCCAAAAGGCTGTATCGTTCCGTGCATCGAGTAGCGGCGACATCAAGGCAGGGGCTGTAGCTTGTGCCAATGTGGAAATGATTACGCAGAGCAGCGGCGACATCGTGGTAGATGCTGTCCGGTGCGGGCAGCTGAGTCTGGATACGCAGAGTAGCGGCGATATCAAGGTGAATACCGCCCAATGCAGTGGAGCCGTTATCGAATCCAGTTCGGCAGGCGACTGCACGGTAAAGAACCTGACCTGTGAAGGTGATGTGAAAGCATCTACCAGCTCATCGAGCGACATCAAGCTTGCCGGCACATGCCGTAACGCTACGTTCAGTGCCAGTTCGGCAGGCGGCATCTATGCCAAGGACCTGCTGGCGAAAGATGTAAAGGCGACCGCCTCTTCGGCAGGCGATATCGAGTGTAACGCCAGCGGCGTGCTTTCCACTTCGGTGTCAAGTGCCGGCGATATCCGTTATAAAGGTACCCCCACCCGTGTAGAAGGCAAGATAAAAGGGGTTTCTAAAATGAAGGATTAAAGTGTGGCATCAGTACGTCATCCGCAGGGTGAACAGCAGATTGCGGGGGCGGATGCGGTAGCTGCGTGATACGGTGCTGGCTTCATCGGTGAAAGAGGTATAGGTGTATTCTCTTTCGTCCAGCAAGTTGGTGGCGGCAAGCTCCATGTCCATCCGTTTGGAGAGTTTGTATGACACCACGGCATCGGCAAGGAAGAAATCCCGCTTGCGGCTATCTGTTTCCCGGTTGCGGTAATGCCCGCCTTTCAGCAAGATGCTGAGCTTTGCGGCGGGTGTTATCCGCAGGCTGAGGCTTTGCTCTAATGAGGCGGTATTCGTCTCGCTTCCTTCTTCTTCCAGCCTTAACTTGCTTTTCCCATAGTTTAACTCATAGTGCAGGGTAATTTTTTCCGTCAGGTCCGCTTCGATGCGTGGGCCGATGCTCCACATTGTGCGCACGTTCGGTATCCGTTCTTCGTTGCGCACCAGCACCGCATGGCGGTTGGTGTACATCCCTTTCAGGTAGATGTAGCAGTTCAGGAAATCGAATCCTTTTGATACATTGCCGTTCACGTCCAGCTGGCGTGCCGTGTTTTCTCCCTGCTGGTATGAAGTGACGATGAAATCTCCTTCGAATTGCTGATGGGTCAGGTAGGGCAGGCTCATCCAGTTGTGCGACACCGACACATCGGCAAACAGTTCGTCCAAGGGACGCTTGTAGTAGATGCCACCTTCGATGTATTTGCTGGTGCTCAGCCCGTATACGGGATAACCTTTCATCAGCGTGCGGTAAGAATCCATCAGGTAGCCCGGATAGAAAGAGGCATCACCGAGCGGACGGCTGGTAATTCCGCCCGAAAGGTCGATGTCCCAACGTGCGCTTAGGGTATACGACAGGTACAGGTCTGGATTGAACAACACACGGGTCGAGGGGCTTTTCAGCCCGTTTGCCTTTTCCTTATATAGATAATGGTAGAAGTTGACGGGCAGCGCAAGTCGGGTCTTCAGCCTGCGCCACGTATATTCCAGTTTGGGGGTGAGGTAGAGCTGCGTGTAGTTCATGCCCGAACCTTCCTCGTCATTATCGGTCAGCGTTACGCCCTCCAGTTCCGATGCCATGTCGCGCCACATCACTTTGGCTCCGGCTCCTAGGCTTACCGTGACTTGCCCTATGGCGAATCCATAATCCACTTTGTTGTCCGAGAACAGTTTTCGCTGCTCTATCCGCTGGCTGCGTGTTTCGTCTCCGTACGTCACGTCCATCCGTTGCGGATGGTCTTGCACGAAGGTGTACGAGGTGAAGATGATGAACTTGTTGCCGAACCGCTTCAGGAGGTAGAGGTCGTTGGTCAGCTGTTTGTCGGGCGACCAGGCATCTTGGGTGTTGGGGATGGTTCCGCTCACGCCGTCATTCTTGTCCAGCCATGCGAAGTCTGCCATCAGGCGTTCGGTCAGGTTGTAGGTGTCTTCGTTCGCTTCCAGCCGTATCTCGGCGGAAAGCTGCTGTTGCTCGAAGAGCGAACTCTCTTTTTCGCGGATGGTGGTGGTATCGGCATTCGCTTGGAAATATTGCGTTACGGTCTGCTTGTCCGATTCGGTCCGGTGGTTCATGTAGCCGATGCCTACGGTCACGTTCATTCCGTTCTTCAGTTGGAACAGGTTGTTCGAAGTCGCCTGATGGGTGCGGTTGAACAGCTCGCGCTCTTTGTTCAGTGCCTGTACTGCCGGAGGCACGATGCGGATGTAGTCGGTCAGCTTTTCGCGCCGGTAGCGTGTGGCGTTGATGTCAAACGATTTGAACTCGCGGGTTACGTCCCTGCCCGTGTTGTTGGTCTTGTAGGTGTTGAGCGACTGGAATTTCTTGTTGAATTGCATGGCTATCAGTTCCTCGTCCCATAGTGCCGATGCAGGCGCGGCAAGCCCGATTCCTCCTTTCACGCTTCCTATCCACCGTTGCTTCACGTTCTCTTTCAGGCGCAGGTTGATGGCTGCCTGGTCCGAAAGGCTCAGTCCGTTCAGTGCCTTGATGGGCTGGTGGTTCTCCATCACCTCCACGCTGTTCACGTCTTGGTTGGAGATACTGTTGGTGGCGATGCCGTACTTTCCGCCCAGCAGGTCTTTGCCCTCGATGTAGAATTTGTTGATGGGCGTGCCTTGGTACGAAATCTTCCCGTCATCCGCTACCTGTATGCCGGGCAGCTTTTTCAGGATGTCCCCGATGGTGCGGTCGCCCTCTTTCGAGAAGCGTGCTACATTATAGATGATCGTATCTCCTTGCGCCCGTATCTTCGGTGCTTTCACGATGACCTCCCGGATGCTGATTTCTTCGGGTTGCAAGCCGATGCGGTACGTCTTGTCTTGCGGCTGGACAGGGCGGGTCACGGCTGCATAGCCCAGGCAAGAGAAGCGTATCACCGCCTGTGCTGCTTTCGTGCTGTCTGCGTTGAGGCGGAACGTCCCGTCCTCGTCCGTAATGGCGAAGGCAAGGATGCTTTTCCCGTCTGCCCGGCAGACTGTTACACTTACTCCTTGTAAGGAGACTTGCTTGGCGGCATCGGTCACTTTGCCCGTTAATGTCCATTGCTGGGCGCAGAGGGAAGAAGCGAGGCAGAGCAAGAATAGGTATACGATAAGGTGTTTCATGAATTGCAATTATTAGCTGTTGGGTTCTTTACTGTTTGAGTAAAGGTAGGCAAATCTGCCAGGTCGGGAACTATAAAATCGTTCGGTTTTTGTTCGATGTTTCCTCCTTGCAGTTCGTTTTTTGTTCGTCAGGTATATTTCTCCCATAAATATTTCAATGGGTCCAGCAGCCTTGCCGGAGGCTGGCTTCTTGGATGCGTGCCGAAGACAGGTCGCTCATCATCTGTTCCATGCCCCTTTGTTGGTTCAGGAAGGTACGGCGTGCTTCTTCGTGTTCTTCAGACGAGATAAGTGAGATGTTGATGCGTGTGCCCAAGTGCAGCAATATCCAGCCGCGGATAAAGCCCACGCCGGCATTGCTGATAGATAAAGTGAGCTGTGCCAGCAAGACCAGGTACACATAGTTCAGATTCTGGTTGTTGATGCCGAAGTCTACGATAGACTGGGTGAGGAAAGGCAGTATCAGTTGTATCAGGCTGCCTAATAGCAAGCCGAGGAACAGTTGCCCCACCAGTTGCTTGTAAGGCTTGATGTACGAAAGCATGAAGCCCATCCCTTGAAAGCCGTTGTCCGTTTCATCGTCTTCTTCTTTGTAAAACTCCGGCGAAGGTTCCAGTAGCAGGGCAATGCCTGTGTCCTGTCCCTTTTTGCGGTTGCTTGTCCAGCAGCGGCAGAACTCTTCTGCCGTATATTTCAGTTTGCTGGTAGCCGGGTCTGCCACCCACACTTGTTTTTCCGTGCAGCGGTACACCACGACGAAGTGTTCTTGGTTCCAGTGTACGATGCAAGGCAAAGGGGCGTCTTCCTTCAATTGCTTGAAGCTGATTTCCACCCCCATGCTGCGCATCCCTATCTTTTCCGCCGCTTCGCTGATACCTAACATCGATACCCCTAACCGGCTGATGTGGCACTGCTCGCGCAAGCGTTCCAGTGAGTAGCGTTTGCCGTAATAGGCGGCTATCATACGCAGGCAGGTCGGTCCGCAGTCCATTTGTTCATGTTGCCGATAGTGGGGGAAACGTTGCATGAAGTTTTTCAATAGTTTGTTTTATTGTATTAGGTTCGTTTTATCTAAAATTAATAGTTATGATAATCGGTTTCCATGTAATCGTAAGCGACCGTGTTTCCTTTTGAGTCTTTTTTCTTCTCATGCATATACGGATTGTTTTCCGCTGACTGTTTTAAATAAGAAATACGGTCTATCCTTTCTCCTTGAGATTGTGACGAATTCTTGATATCATAAAAACATACAGGGGGAAGATTCTCTCGTTTTACACTAACTAAGGTGAAATGATAATGGTCTTTCGTGTCGTAAACCTCTATGATTAATCCGGGTAAACCATGAAACTTCCACGGTCCTTCTTGATAAAGAAGTTCAGTGGTGTACCAGGCTTTATATTCCCTACCATGAAATTTGCATACAGCTAAACGACATTGATACTTATTTATGGTTTTAATGCTGTCTTCTATCAATATCCATGGCTGTTTTTCATATTTTTCTTCTATCTGATAGGCTATTGATTTTGTCACCCACGTTGTGAGTTTGCCTTTCGGATAATTTTTATAATAGTATTCATTGATGATTTTTGTTCCTAATGCAGGACCTTCTCCATTAAATGATGCCATCATTTGTTGTAATAAGGTTTCACTCCCTTTGGGATCATTAGCGAGAGAATCTATTTTAAACGTGGAATACGGATAACATTGGCTTACATTTTTCCCAATGCGTAAAATCATTGTATCAATTACTACATTATTTTTTAGTGTATCTTGCTTTTGTATCCATTGGTATTTACATTCCAATAGCGATGGTTCAATAATTTGCGTGATGTGGTCTATTTGTGCTTGTGCGTGTGGTAAAATGCACAAGAGTATATAAAATAGGAGATTTCGTTTCATGATGTTATTTTATGGCTGGTAATCTAATTCTAAGAAATCATATTGGGTATATTTTAAGTGTTCACTATATTGGGTTATGAACTTATGCGCTCTTTTTAAATAGTTAAGTCGTGTAGTCTGTTCAAATACCGAATTCCAATAATTATAAAAAATGATTGGCTCCACGTCTTTTGTACGTATGCTTGTTAATGTATAATGGTAATAATTTTGCTTATCGTATGCTTCCATAATCAGTCCTGGCAATCCGCAAAGTTTCCATGGTCCATTATCAATGGGAATATCAAGAGAAAACCAAGCATACCATAGTCTGCCTCTAAATTGAGTAACGGCAAGTTGGCAGGAATAACCTGCTATTTGCTTTATGGAGTCTTGCACTTCCCACGTTTGTTTAGGCGTATCTTCTGAGAAATATAGGCAAGCGGGTTTCTTTTGAAGTGTCAAATCTGGTTCTACCTGTATAACGTATGTAGTGGTTACCCCTTTTTGGGGATATGATTTATAGATATATCCGGGTGTGCGTTCGCCCGGTTTGTTTTCGAAGTTTTTTGTACGAATGGCTTCGAATGTTCTTTTTATGGCTATTTGTTGTCCTGTAGGGCTTGACCATAATGAATCTCCATAGTGGGTGTACCAGCTATAGAATTGGCTGACATTCTTCCCTATCCGTAAAATCATCCGGTCTTTCATTACTTGACTACAATCAAATGTGTCTCGTATAGCGGTATGGTCATACTGGCATTCCATGATGGCTGGTTCTATTACTTGTGTGGTGGTTCCGATTTGTGCCTGTGCCGGAAGCAGGAAGCCGAGCATCATCAAGGCGATAAATGTGTGTTTTGCCATATCTGTAAAGTTTTAAATTCGATATCGGCAAAAGTAGGGAAACCGCTTGAACCGGAAGCTATAAAACAGTTCAGTTTTTGTTCGATGCTACGGTTTTAGGATTCGGTTTTTGTTCGATGAAAATTTTTATACTTTGCGCGGTATGAAAGTGTGCATTTTCTTACCACAGAATTACACAGATTATATCTGCATTTTTCTTAATTGCCTATAAGAGGGTGTGCCGAAATTGGAATCAACTTTCATTTTGATACACCTTTTCTACAAAAAATCATCCCCAATCATCGCACGATAAATTCAAAACAGTTTGTAAGTTTTTGAGTTTGTAAGTTTTTGAGTTTGTAAGTTTTTAAGTTTGTAAGTTTTTAAGTTTGTAAGTTTTTAAGTTTGTAAGTTTTTGAGTTTGTAAGTTTTTAAGTTTATGAGTGTTTTTGAGTTGAAACTTTTAAGTTGAAACATACAAACTCAAGAACTTAAGAACTCAAAAACTTAAGAACTCAAGAACTCAAAAACTCACAAACTCACAAACTCACTAAACGAATCCTTTCTTTGCCCATTTCATGCTGTTCCAGCGGCGGACGAAGATAATGGCACGGATATTCTCGTCGAGCAGGAAGGCACACCACATGCCTATCAGTCCCCATCCCCAATGGATGCCGAGCAGGTAGCTGACGCCTACCGACACGCTCCACTGCACCACCAGCCCTACATAGAAAGGGAAGTTGACATCGCCCGCAGAACGGAGGGCGTTGGTGGCATAGATGTTCACGGCACGTCCGATTTCCACAATCACATCGATAATCATCACAGTGACACCCAGCCGGATGATTTCCTGGTTGTCGGTCAGGAGGCTGAAGATGAAATGCCCCGAAGCTGCCCAGATGCACGAGAGTATGAGCGACACCAGAATGGAAAGCCGCATTACGTACTTGCCTAAAAGGTAGGCGGCACGGACCTTTTTCTGTCCTACCAGGTGTCCGATGGTGATGGCACCTCCTTGCGCCATGGCGATGGCAAAGAGGTAGACAAACATCACGATGTTGACCGTATAGGTACGGGTGGCAAGGGCATTGTTGCCTAATATATTAATAAGGTAGGTGATGACCACTTGCGAGAAACTGTACGAGATGTTTTCGCCGGCAGAAGGAAGCCCGATTTTCAACAGGTTTTTCAGCTCTATCCATGGGAAAGGGCGGAAATAGGCAAGGGGGAACTTGGGGATGTGTTTGCGGAAGAGGATGACAAACAATACAACCATGCTTACGCCACGGGCGAAAGCGGTAGAGATGGCAGCACCTTCGGCTCCCAGTGCCGGCATGCCCCACTTGCCGAAAATCAGCGAATAATTGCCGATGATGTTCATGATGTTGACCAGTACGGTAACCAGCATCGGGTAAATGGCTTTGTTGGCACTGCGTAACGAGGCGGAAATGGTGAGCGAGATGGCCTGGAAGAAAGCGAATGCTCCCACAATCTCCATATAGCCGATACCATATTGTAACAACTCGGGGCGTAGTCCCATCCAGCCCAACAGTGTAGTGGCACCAAAATGCAGGATGGCACTGACTGCCAGTCCTACTACCAAATTGAGCAATAAGGCTACCCCCACTACCTGTATCATGTTTTTTTCTAATTTAGCTCCCAAGTACTGCGAGCAGAGTACCGATGTGCCGATGTTGATGACCTCGAATACCAGAAAGGCAAAGGTCACAATCTGGTTGACCACGCCTACGGCAGCCACGCTCTCATCGGAGTATTGGCTCAGCATGATGGTATCTACTGCTCCCAGCATCATGATGAGCAAAGTTTCGATAAAAATGGGTATAACGAGTTTGACCAGTCCTTTGCGGATGCCTGTTTGTTGAGTCATAGTCTGTTTTTATTTTAGGGAACGAGGCGACCCGTTGACAAGGGGGCGAGGTCCAGCATACTCAAGACTATCTAAAGCCTTGTCACCTTGTCAACTGGTGCCTTGTCAACTATCTTTCTCTTCGGATAAGATTCATGAATTCCTCGCGTGTCTTTGCCTGGTTGAATGCTCCAGTGAAATCGGAGGTGGTTGTGATGGCGTTTTGTTTTTCTACTCCTCTCATTTGCATGCACATGTGTTTGGCTTCAATTACTACCATTACGCCTAATGGGTGCAGCGTTTCCTGAATGCATTCTTTGATTTGCAGGGTCATGCGCTCCTGTACCTGGAGGCGGTGCGAGAATACATCTACTACGCGGGCTATCTTGCTCAGTCCCGTGATGTATCCGTTGGGGATATAAGCTACGTGGGCTTTCCCGTAGAAGGGAAGCATGTGATGTTCACACATGGAGAAGAAATCGATGTCTTTCACCACTACCATCTGGCTGTATGCCTCCTTGAACTTGGCACCTAACAAAATTTCTTTCGGGTCTACCTCATATCCCCGTGTAAGCGTCAGCATGGCTTTGGCTACTCTTTCAGGGGTTTTCACCAGTCCTTCCCGTTCAGGGTCTTCACCCAGCAGGGAAAGTATTTCTTTGTAGTGTGCCATCAGTTTCTGTACTTTCTCTTCCGGGAACTTCAACAAGTTTGTATCAATCATTATTCAATGGGAATGTTAATTTGTTCACGTACAATCGCTACTTCTTTGAATTCGCCGCTTGCTCTTAGTTGGCGCATGGCTACGTGTGCCTCTTCTATGCTCTTGAAATCTCCTACACGGCACAGCCAGCGTGGAGGTTGGAAATACGTATATACCGGCATTTCCGGAAATGTTTCTTTTATCTTCCCGGCTATCCGATTTGCTTCGTTGCGTGCTACGCGCGAATTGTTTCCGGCATATACCTGTACGCGGAAACCTCTTGCCTTCAATGTTTTCGGGGCTGAAGCGGCATAACGTGTACCTATTAGCGAAGTGATGTAGGATTCTGCATGTACCGTTACTACTCCTTCGCCTGCACGGTGTGTCTCCAGGCTTTCCACAATGGTGCGCTGGGCATGCATTGCCGAAACCCACAAGAGTAAAAAGAGGGATAGTAAGTATTTCATGATGTGTGTGTTTTAGGGACTAGACAATCAGGTACGGGGGAACTACGTTCTAAATAGTTTTACTAAATCTATCTAAAACCTAGTCAACCAGTACCTGGTTCCTAGTCAACTATAAAGAATTATTTGAACGCATCGATGATGCCTTTGAAGTCGGCAGCTTTCAAAGCAGCACCACCAATCAATCCGCCGTCTACATCGGGTTTAGCGAACAGTTCTTTGGCATTCGACGGCTTGCAGCTTCCTCCGTACAGGATAGAAGTGTTTTCTGCTACTTCCTGACCGTATTTGGCAGCTACCAGCGAACGGATGTGTGCATGGATTTCTTCTGCTTGTTCGGGAGTAGCGGTTTTACCGGTACCGATAGCCCAAACCGGTTCGTATGCCAGGATAACCTTGCCGAAGTCTTCTGCTGAGAGTGAGAATACAGAAGCCAATTGAGCTTCTACCACTTCGTTTTGCTTGTTTGCTTCGCGTTCTTCCAACACTTCACCGATGCAGAAAATAGGTTTCAGGTTGTTGGCAAGTGCCAATTTCACCTTTTCTGTCAGGATTTCAACGGTTTCGTGATAATAAGCACGACGTTCAGAGTGACCCAGGATAACGTATTGGGCACCTGTAGAAGCTACCATTTCTGCCGAAACTTCGCCAGTATAGGCACCTGAAACTTTGTCTGCGCAGTTTTCTGCACCTACGCCGATGATGTTTTTATCGACAATCGGAGTAACAGAAGCCAGGTGGATAAACGGAGTACAGATGATAACGTCGCAGTTCGGTTTGTCTGCGGTCAACACTTCATTCAGTTCTTTTGCCAAAGCAATACCTTCTTGCAGGTTCTTGTTCATTTTCCAGTTTCCTGCTACAATGTTTTTTCTCATTTTGTTTTAAGTTTTAAAAGGGTTAATATACTATTTTGTCGTTAAGGGGTTAAGAAGTTAAGCCTGTGGCCTGATTCGTATGTATTGACTTAACTTCTTAACTTCTTGACTCTTTCTTCTTTTTCTTCTTGCTCCATTCCAGCCAGCCTAAATCGCATAGGGTCAGGAAGATGAGTGGACCGAAGAACCAGCCGAACACCAATATGATTTTATGCCATGTGTTGGGAGGTTCCAACCGGCCGATGGGAAGTTGGTCTAAAGGTGCATTCAACTGATATTCGTCGGGGATGTTGTTTACGCTCCACTTGTTCAGAATGGTTCCGTCCTTCAGAAGCAACAGGCCCGGATTGGAGCGGATAATGGTTTTCAGGGTAATTTCGTCCATGATGGCAAAAGGATATTCAGCACCGGTATTGTCTTGCCACATCGCGATGTCTTCGTCGGATGAAGCGGTGACACACAAGAAGCTGTATCCATATTCTGAACAGTAGTCGTACACTTCGTTGAATAAATCCATCCCGCTCTCATCGGCGTGCCGCAGGTTGGGCGAGATAAGTAAGAACGTGTAATTGTCATCGTTCAGGATTTCTTCGGTCAGGTCGGTGCCGTCCTCTTGTGAGGTGAGGTGAAAATCGTGAGTAGGCGGTTCGTAGCCTTTCTCTTTTACCCGCGTTTGGGCTTCGACGAATGTCCATGTCGAGTCGGAGGGAAAATTGTCGATGGTAAATTCTTGCTCTTTCCCGTCTTTAGCATAGATGAATGTTGTCTCGTAAGTTGTGAGTTTCACCCCTTCGGGGATTTCCATTCCTTGGCGGATGTTCATGCCGATGTGATAAGGACGGAAATCGAATACGGGCAGTTCGCGGACACAGTAGATGGAGAATACGATGATGAACACTACGGTGTAGAGGGCTATCAGCCAGTCTACCTTTTCGGTGACCAGTTTCCTGATGTAGGTTTTCCGATAGCGGAATACAGTGATGGCGGCAAGTAACAGCACGATGTTCTTGCCAAAGGTTTCCCAGTTGGTCAGGATAATAGCATCGCCGAAACAGCCGCAATCTGCTATCGGATTGTCAATGGCAAGCCATAGGGTGAGTGGAGTCATGAATGCCATGACCAGCAGGAGCAATGTGGAGGTCGCTTTGCGGTGGATGCCAAACAGCAGATAGACACCCAATGTAAACTCGAATGCTCCCATTGCCATGGAACCTACGTATGGGACGAACTGTGGAACAACCTGAAGCAGGCCCCACGCTTCCAGATAATCTTGTATCTTATAGGCGGTGCCGAAAGGGTCGTTCGCCTTCACGAATCCGGAGAAGATGAATACGGCTGCCAGCAGGAAACGGCAAACGTTTACTCCGACGACAAGGGCTCTATGTAAGCATTTATTCTCCAAATTCCAGTTTGATTAAAGCGAATACTGCATAATTAATCATATCCATGTAGTTGGCGTCTACGCCTTCCGAAACCAATGTGTTCCCACTCAATGCTTCAATCTGCTTGGTGCGGTACAGCTTCATCAAAATCAAGTCGGTATACGACGTAATGCGCATGCTGCGCCACGCTTCGTCATAATCGTGATTCTTTCTCAGCATCAGTTCCATGGCATCTTTGGCATATTTGTCGTATAGTTCCAAGGCTTGTGCTTCGGTGATATCTTCCTTTTCTGCATAGCCCAGTTCCAGTTGGATCAGTCCGATGATACCATAGTTGACTATTGCCATAAATTCGGGGCGTATGCCCTCGTTTACCAGACTGACACCTTTGATTTCGATGCTTCGGATACGGTTCGCCTTGATAAACAGCTGGTCGGTTACTGAAGAAGAACGCATAATGCGCCATGCGGCTCCGTAATCGTGCAGCTTTTTGGCGAACAAATCCCGACAGGTGGTGATGACGTGCTCAAATTGTTCTTTCGTATCTTTCATACGCTTGTATCATGAATTTATGTCGCAAAGTTACGATTTTCCTGGTAAAGCGCGTAATAAATCGGTAAGATTTGTCGGATTTATGTAGGAAGTTAAAAAAGTGAAGGAGTTAAGAAGCAATATCCTATCAGGCTCTTAACTCCTTAAACCACTTATTTGTACGATTGTTTATAGATATTCAGTACTTCATCGTCGGTCAGCGGACGAGGATCGAGGGTAAAGAGGCTGCCCATGGTATCTCGTGCATTTTGTACCATCTTGGGAAAGTCTTCTTCTTTGATACCCCAGTCGCTCAATTTGATGTTGTCTACGTGACATTCGCGTTGCATGCGTACCAGTGCATCAATGAAATCGCTCGGACGGTTGCTCTTTTGTTGGGTCATGACATCTGCCATTTTCATAAAACGTTTCATGCAGTCGTTGCGGAAAGTTTCGAAGTAGGCTGTACTGATGGCAATCAGTCCGGCTCCATGAGGCAGTTCGGGATAATAGGCACTCATGGCATGTTCCATAGAATGTTCGGAAATGCAACAAGATGTAGCTTCTACCAGCCCGGCCAGTGTGCTGGCCCATGCTACTTTGGCGCGTGCTTTGATGTCGCGTCCGTCATTGACGGCTACCGGCAGGTATTTATAGAGCAGGCGGATAGCTTCCAGTGCGTACAGGTCGCTTATAGGAGTAGCACAATTGGCAAGGAAGCCTTCTGCTGCATGGAAGAAGGCATCGAAGCCCTGATATGCCGTGAGATGGGGAGGTATGGTAACCATCAGCGTCGGGTCGACAATGGAGAGTACAGGAAAGGTAAGTGGGCATCCGAATCCGATTTTTTCCTGTTTCTCTTCGTTGGTAATCACTGTCCATGGATCGGCTTCCGTACCGGTTCCGGCTGTGGTCGGTATGGCTACAATGGGAAGTGCTTTTGTGACCGGACGCCCTTTGCCCGTACCTCCGTTTACGTAGTTCCAGTAATCACCATCATTGCATGCCATGACGGCGATGGCTTTTGCAGAGTCGATGCTGCTTCCTCCTCCCAACCCGATGATAAAGTCGCATTTCTGCTCGCGGCAGATGGCTGCGGCTTCCATAACATGTGTCTTGATGGGATTAGGAAGAATCTTATCGTATACAATGGCACTGACATCGTTTTCAGTAAGGTATCCCAATACTTTATCCAGGTATCCATATTTTTTCATGGACGTTCCGCCGGATATGACTATCATGGCTTTTCTGCCGGGAAGTGTTTCGGTAGCTAATTTCTTTATTTCACCGCACCCGAACAATATCTTGGTGGGTACGTACAAACTAAAAACTGGATTTGAGTTCATATCTGTTTGCTTTTAAAAGTTCATCATTTTCAAAGATACGAATAAAACCATTGCTTGTTGCCGGCAGAGTGTTAATTTTTTCAATTTAGAAGCTGTTTTGAATTTATCGTGCGATGATTTGGATGAGTTTTTGAGGCATTTTCGCTTCTGTGATGAGGAAGATAGCGGGCTATCTGACGAAGAACAGGAGCGAAAAGGACCAAAAAATCGCCCAAAGCACACACGAAAA
>NZ_NFJA01000089.1:0-15635 GCF_002159615.1 Bacteroides sp. An279 | reverse complement strand
ATCTGACGAAGAACAGGAGCGGAAAGGACCAAAAAATCGCCCAAAGCACACACGAAAACGGATGCATCAAGCCAAGAAAAACTTTTTGGAGAAATTCAAAACAGCTTCTAATAAAAATGTGAAAAACATTGTTTATGAAAGAATCACTTACACTACGCAAACGCCTGGGGTTGGAAATCAACCGGAAGCTTACCGACAACCTTATCAAAGAACATCCGTTGCGGCAATTGTTCTGGGAATGCACGCTGCGCTGTAACCTGCATTGCCGCCATTGCGGAAGCGATTGCAAAAAGATAGCCGGCTACCAGGACATGCCGAAAGAAGATTTCCTGCGGGTGCTGGACAATGTAGCCGCACACACCGACCCGCACAAAGTATTCGTCATCCTGACCGGAGGCGAACCGCTGGTGCGCGAAGATTTGGAAGAATGCGGACGAGCCATTTACGAAAAAGGATTCCCTTGGGGCATGGTGACAAACGGATTGTTCCTTACTCCCGAACGGTTGGAAAGCCTCATCCGTGCCGGCATGCACTCGGCTACCGTCAGTCTGGACGGATTCAAGGAAGAGCACAACTGGATGCGCGGACATCCGGAAAGCTTCGACCGTGCCATCAAAGCCATCCGTATGCTGGCAGCCTTACCCGGCTTCGTGTTCGATGTAGTGACCTGCGTGAACAAGCACAATTACCCTTATCTGGAAGAACTGAAACAATACCTCATCGGCATCGGACTGAAACGCTGGCGGCTCTTCACCGTGTTCCCCATAGGAAGGGCGGCGCACGATGCCGAACTGCAACTCTCTCCCGAAGAGTTCCGGGGGATGCTGGACTTCATCAAACGCACGCGCCAATCCGGAGACATCCGCATCAGTTACGGATGCGAAGGCTTCTTGGGCAACTACGAAGGAGACGTACGCGACCACCTGTTCAGCTGCCAGGCAGGCATCACCGTCGGCTCGGTACTGATAGACGGTTCCATTTCATCGTGCCCCAGCATCCGCGCCGATTATCACCAAGGCAACATCTATCAGGACGAGTTCATGGAAGTATGGGAAAACCGCTTCCTCCCCTATCGCGACCGCGAATGGATGCGCACCGGCGAATGTGCCTCGTGCGACTATTTCCGCTATTGCCGGGGTAACGGCATGCACCTGCGCAACGAGAAAGGCGAACTGTTAGTATGTCATTTGCACAAATTATTCACCAAATCATAAATCAAAACGTATATGAAAACAAACAAATGGATGACGCGTCTCCTGTCGGGCGCACTGGTCGCATTAGGATTTACCGCCTGCGACGATGAAAACAATGGTGATTACCCTGATGATTATCCATTAGAATACGGAAGCCCTTCTGTAGAATATCGGGTAAAAGGCACCGTGACCGATGAAGCCGGAAACCCGATTGAGAACATTCGGGTCATTATCCGAAATGCGTGGGACAACACGCCCAATCCGTATATGGACGATACGGTCTACACCGACAAGCAAGGGGCATTTGCCAACGAAATGAACACTACCGGAGGTATCGGCAAGCAGAAAGTTTACTTCGATGACATCGACGGAGAAGCCAACGGAGGCACTTTCCAATCGGACAGCACGGATCTTGCCGATATGGAAAGCACGCAAGTGAAAGAAGGGTCGGGCAACTGGTATCAAGGACAATACGAGTTTACCGTCGAAAAGAAGCTGAAGAAAGATACGGAATAAATGGCAAACGCATTCGGCTGCGAAGCCCAACACGCCCTATTATCCTGCCAGTCCTGTCCTGTCAGGACTGCTATCCTCTGCGGTCAGTACTCCAGTCCTAGCCTATCAGGACTGCAGTCCTGGCTACAAGGACTGAGGGAAGAAGCTATATGCATCGGGCCATGCAGCAATATCCCTTCACAATATCAACCTATTAAAAGGAATGGAACGCAAAGACGCAGAAGCGCTGAGTTTTTATCTTTGAGAGAGCCAAGAGTACAAAGGCCGGCATTGGGCTTCGCAACCTTTTACCTTCTCCAAATTATCCTTTCGCGCCTTTGCGCCTTTGCGTTCAATATAAGGAATCACCGGACTTTTCGCATTTCATTTCTGTTTGACCATAAAGCCTCTACGGTGAAAGACGTTTCCCTTAGAACTGGAAGTAAATGAAAGGCTGGATGTCGCTGCTCTTTACCTGAATCACGATAAATATCAACACAATGACCAGCAACGCCTGCCCTACCAGCGGAAGGCGGACCACGCCCCGGCTGCACGCATCCTGCCAGCTATCGGGCAACCAATGAAGCACGTAACCCAACGCCATCAGCGCAAAAACTTTCCAATAACCCGTAATCAACTGCACGAACAATTCGGGATGGAACGAAGTAAAGATTTGGCGGATCATCGTCTGCGAACCTTCGAACGTGGTGTTGCGGAAGAATATCCAGCAGAAGCAGACGAAATGGAAGGTAATCACCACCGCAAAGAAACGCCGAATCCCCGTACTGCGATAGGTCTTGGGACGGTGCAACAGGCTGCGCAAGAACTTATGCACCGCCAACGCTGCTCCATGAAGCCCTCCCCACACGATGAAATTCCAAGAAGCTCCGTGCCACAAGCCTCCCAAAAGCATCGTTACAATCAAGTTGATGTACGTGCGGACCTTCCCCTTGCGGTTCCCTCCCATCGAAATGTACAGATAATCGCGGAGCCACGTAGAAAGGGATATGTGCCAGCGATGCCAGAAATCGGTCACGCTGTCCGACTTGTATGGCGAATTGAAGTTGATGGGGAAACGGAAGCCCAACAGCAGGGCAAGCCCAATTGCCATATCGCTGTACCCCGAAAAGTCGCAATAAATCTGCAGCGCATAGCCATATACCCCGAACAAGTTTTCCAATCCCGAATACAAACCGGGATTATCGAAGATGCGCTCCACGAAATTGATGCTGATGTAATCGGATATGACCGCCTTCTTGAACAGACCGCTCACGATAAAGAAGATACCCTGCCCGAACATCTCGTTAGTAACCCTAAGCGGCTGGCGTATCTGAGGCACGAAATCGCGGGCACGCACAATGGGACCCGCCACCAGCTGGGGAAAGAACGATACATAAAAAGCATAATCGAGCAAGCTGGAAAGCGGTTTCAGGTCGCCCCTATACACATCGAGGGTGTAGCTGAGCGACTGGAAGGTAAAGAAGGAAATGCCTACCGGCAGGAAGATGTCGAGCGGTTCAAAACTTCCGTTCCACAAAGGGTAGAGCATTTCGTAAAAGAAGTTGGTGTATTTGAAGTAACACAACAAGCCCAGGTTAATGCACAGGCTGACAACTACCAGAAACTTCCTTTTCCAATGAGCGACCGTATGCACCATCTGCCGGGCAAGCAGGAAGTCGCTCACCGTCACAATTCCCAACAGGAAAAAATAAATGCCGCTGCTTTTGTAATAGAAATAATACGAAAATGCCGTGACGAACAGCAGGCGTGCCGTCGTCTTTTTCTGCAACAGCGCATAAACCAGGCTGAACCCTAAAAAAAGAAACAGAAACAGTCCGCTGTTGAATATCATCGGCTGGCTGGGGTCATAAGTCAGGACCTCTGCCAGTTTACTCCAATCCAGTTGCCACATAATCGTTGTAAGCCTTTATGAATGCTTCGTGAAGCAATAAACCTTGTACTATATATCCTTCTCTCGTAAAATGAATCTTGTCACGCTGATAGAAATGTGCCGCATTCCAGTTCAGGCAGGCACGCTCCTTTCCTCCCACAATATCGTATAAGTCCCAAACGGCAAGCCCGTTCTCGCGTGCGAAACGCAATTCGGTACTTACCACCGAAGGTGTCCGCGGATTGATGACACGCGGTCCGCGCCGTCCGTTCCTAACGTAAGCACCGGGCGGAGTTGTCCATAAAAAAGCCACATCGGGACATTGCTGTTTCAATACAGCCAGCATGGTTCTCATAGCTTCTGTATGTTCGGAAGCAGAATAACGCCTCCCGTGCGCCTCGTTTGTTCCAAATGACACGATTACCAAATCGGGATGCAAGTCTGCCACCTTTTGCAAACGTTCGGGCGTGGAATACGAAGCGCAAGTAGCTCCATTTACCCCCAAGATATGATACACCACTCCTTCCCTACCTGTTTCCACCGCCAATCCCGAAGTCTGATAAGACACCGGAAGGTCTTCTACTGCCCTCATTCCGAAATCATCTTCCAGACAACGGCGCATCACATACGGAAAGACGTGTCCACGTACATGCGAATCGCCGATATGCACAATGCGTACCGGACGGTCCAACCGTTTTAACTTTGCAAAAAAAGGCGCTAAAGAAGCCGTCGGGTCTGTCAGAACATTATCTTCAGTCTGCAAGAACTTATCCGGCATCGGACTGTCTACGGCAATGAATTCCATAAGCCGGGTCATCTCTTCACTGGAATATATCGGCTCCGAATGCCTGTCCGGCTTGGGCTGGACGGGTATGGTGTCTTGCGCGTATACCCATTGCCCCATCAGAAAGAGCAATGCTAAAGCGTATCGTAACCTATTCATTTTCATAAGCCTTCCGTTTCTCATGCTGTTCCTTGCCGTACATCAATGTCTCAAATAACAATCCAGCCAAGTGTTTCCCTCCCCTGAAATTGATATGAGTATAATCATAGTTTGCCATCTGAGGCTTGCTCTCCACCATCTTCACGATGCTGCCTTCTCCCCCCATCGCTTCGTAAAGATTCCAGAAAGCGATATGCGTCTCGGCAGCCAGTGCCTGCTGATAGCGCACCAGGTTCTTGACACCCGGCATCGTACGCAACTTGCCTGTCTCATCCTTCGACTCACGGTCTCCGATGCTGACCAGCAAGAAGGAAGCTTGCGGGAATGCCTCTTTCAAACGGTTGATTACCTTCACCATTTCGGAAGTGTAATAGCGGTAATTCGTTATACCTTCCGATGCCACATTCAAACCGTATTGCAAGACAATCAAATCGTATGTACGGAGCCGGTTATACGCCCGCAACATCGGCATCGGCACACCGCCCAACTGCTGCCCGCTGCTGCCCCGGGTACTGAAGTTGTCAACCACAATGCCCGAAGACGGATCCATGGTCACACCGTAACAGATAGCAGTAGAATCTGTATGTTCCACTCTCCATTCGACACTACGTATATCCTCCTGCACCGTAGCTGCCTGTAACAGGCTGTCGCCGGCAAAAGCATACGAAACCGTATCCGCTCCCTGATTGAGTACAGCCGAAAGCCGGATGGAGTCGAGCGAAACAAAATAGAAGGAAGACGCCTCGCACGCTCCCAGATGGTCAGCGTATGTACCCAAACCTTTCAACGTAACACGGGCACCCGGCGAAGGATAATAATAATGATTGGACAAATCCTGCAAACGGCGGTTAAAACCCACCGAATCAGTAACCGAATGGGTCTTCCAACCGCTGAACGTATGTTTAACCGTGGGGCGGAATCCTGCCACACGGGAAGTAACCGGGACATAACCGACACCACAACCGCCGAAACGCGACTGAAGCATGGCACGCAAATCGGCAGTGAGAATGTCTCCTTCGATAAACGAATCTCCGAAATAAGCAATACGCACGGGACGGTGAAGCGTCGGACAAGCCGACAAGGCTTCGTAGAAATGCGACATCCCCCGCATCGTAGAATCGGCATAGTCTTCGATGCAAGTCATTCCGGTCTTGCACGTATCGACAAAGGCAGGCTTCACCACCGGAGGCAACACCAAAGAATCAGAGTCTGCCAGCACCTCCTCCACAGGGTCTGGGCGCAAGTCGGACAGTAAATCAACTTTGCGCAACGTATATCCCCCAATCTTCAAGACAGGCAGGAAATACATCGCCAACAAACCTCCTGCAACCAGCAAAGCAAAGAGAAACGTGGATGTAACTTTATTTTTCATCGTTCTCACACTAAAAAAACGGCACAAAGATAACAGATTTTCGACATACGCCACACACGTACCAAATAAAAAACTTCCAAAGCTCCTTACGGGCTTTGGAAGTTTTTATGCTTATCTCAACAAGAGATACAAATCAATGAATGATACCCAGCTTGGAAGATTCCACAAACTTGATAATGTTTTCAATTTCAGGACTGTTCGGAATCTGCTCCCTGATACGGATCAGCGCATCGTGCTGTGAGGTATTTGCCTTGTACAAAATACGGTATGCCTGCGCAATGTGCTTGACTAAGGTCTCAGAGAATCCTGCACGCTCCAGCACAAGCGTACTGATGCTGTAGAACTCAATCGGTTCGTGCGCTGCCACGATATAAGGAGGTATATCCTTTACGAAACGGCAACCTCCTTGCACCACCGAATAACTTCCCAGCCGCGTATTTCCCTGCATCAGCACATTCGATGTCAGGATAGAGCAATCGAAAACGATGCAGTTTCCCGAAATTTGCGAACCGTTTCCGATAATGCACCGGTTGCCCACTGTCACGTCGTGCGACAAACGTGCACCGGTCATGATAAAATTACCATTACCCACCGATGTTTCATGGTCGGCATGTGTAGCACGGATAATCACGGCATTCTCACGAATCACATTATTGTCTCCGATGCGTGCAATGGTATCTTCTCCTGTATAGGCAAAGTCTTGCGGAACAGCTGCAATCACTGCTCCTTGACAGACCTTGTTACCGTTACCCATACGTGTACCACTCATCAGGCTTGCGTAAGGCATAATCTCATTGTCATCCCCTATCTCGACATTCTTATCGATATAGGCAAACGGATGAACCGTAACATTGTTGCCAATCTTTGCAGACGGGTCAACATAAGCTAAAGGACTGATCATAGTTGCTTTATTTTAAGGTTAATAAATCTCATTCTCTACCTCCGCCCAATGCACTATACAAAGAAACGACTGCCTGTATGCGCTGCATATTGTCCGAAACTTCGGTCAATTGAGCGCTCAGCAGGTTCTGCTGTGCCGTCAGGATTTCCAGGTATGTGGCATCACCACTTTGGAACAATGCTTTGGTATAAGTAACCGCCTTGTCCAACTGGTCTACCTGCTGACGGTCGTGTTCCAGCTTCTTGTCTTGTGTATCATAGAGACGCAAGGCATTGCTGACTTCCTCTCCGGCTTCCAGAATGGTCTGCTGGTAATTCATACGTGCAATCTCTTCTTCAGCTTTCGAGACCTTTAAGTTAGCCACTAATTTGCCATTGTTAAAGATGGGTTGTGCCAATGAAGCCAATGCCTGAAACATGAACTCAGCCGGATTGGCAACCGAAATGTTCGACCCGTTCGTCCAACCTGCCGTAGCCGTAATGTTCAATCCCGGATAAAACGCAGCACGCGCCTGATTGGTTGTATAATATGCACTTGCCAAAGTCATCTCGGCAATCTTAACATCGGGACGGTTTTCCAACAATTGCAAAGGAACGCCTACCGTCAAACCTTCCGGCATCACCTGCTCATCCAAAGTATTGCGGTCAATCGGCTGAGGAGTCTTTGCCAACAGCACGCAAAGCGAGTTCTCAGTTTCACGCACCTGACGCTGCAAGTCCAGCAACGAAGCCTGTACCTGATGGTAAGCGGCACGCATCTGGGCTACAGCAGCCTCGGTAGTCATTCCGGCAATCTTCATCGCTTCCATCGTGCGTACGTTTTCCTTATAGATGTCTACAGTCTGGCTTGTAATCTCTACCTGACGGTCGAGCATCAACAAAGAATAATACGTATTCGCAATGCCGCAAATGATTTGCGAACGTGTAGCTTGTTCAGAATATTGGCTCTGAAGATAAGCCACCTTCTGCCCGCGTTTCGTATTCAGAATCTTACCGAAGAAATCAAGTTCCCAACTGGCTGCAACCGGCAGCGTATAAGCCTTTACATAATTTCCTCCATCCATGCTGGTTGCAGTACCTTGAGGAGCCAGATTGATGGAAGGGAGATAAGACAACTTGGCAGCAGTCAGCATGACTTTCGCTTCTTCCACCCGAAGGGCGGCAGCCTGCAAATCCACATTGTTCGCCAATCCCTCTTCAATAAGCGCCTGCAGCTTGGCATCGCGGAAAACTTCTTGCCAAGGCAGGTTTCCCATATTTGTCGTATCGGTTGTTGCCAACGTATCCGTAGGCGAAACCGGGTCACGGTAGATGCCCGAAGCATCTATCGTTTCTGGACGGTCATACGATTTATAAATGTGGCAGCTGCTCATCATAGCAGCTACGCACACAATTCCTATTATTTGTTTCTTCATTATCATCTTATCGTTTAGTAGGAGTATACTGTTCAATTTCAGATTCCACTTCGCTTTCGTCCAAGCTATCCCATTCCATCGGTTTAACTTTTTCTTGCAACCATTGGAACGTCACGAACAAAATCGGAACGATGAAAATCTGGAAAATCATACCAATCAACATACCGCCGATAGCCGAAGCACCCAATGTACGGTTACCGTGGGCACCTACACCAAAGGCGAACATCAACGGAAGCAAACCGATAATCATTGCCAAAGAAGTCATCAGAATCGGTCGCAGACGGGCGGAAGCACCCAAGACAGCTGCCCAAGATATACTCATACCCTGCTTACGACGGTCGAGCGCGAACTCTACAATCAAGATGGCATTCTTTGCCAACAGACCCATCAACATAATCAACGCAATCTGCATATAAATATCGTTCGACATCGTTCCCAATACCATCTTCAATGCCGGAATACTGCCCAATGCCGAGAAACCGTTGACAAACAGGAAGCTTCCCAACAAACCGCAAGGTATTGACAACAATACTGCCAAAGGCAACAGGTAGCTTTCATACTGTGCACTCAGCAACAAGTAAACGAATACCAGACAGAGCACAAAGATAATTCCTGTCGTATTGGTGGTCTGTGCCTCTTCACGCGCCATACCTCCCAATTCGTAACCGAAACCGGCAGGCAAGTTATCGTTTGCTACTTCAGCAATCGCTTGCAATGCCTGACCCGAAGAATAACCGGCTGCCGGAGAAACCATCACCTGAATAGAAGTATACAAGTTGAAACGGCTGATGACATCCGGACCGTAAATCTTCTTCAGCGATACGAACTGCGAAATAGGAGCCATCTCGCCGTCACTGCCACGCACCTTGATTCCGTTCAACGACTCCAAGTTCTTTGTAGCATCGGGTTCTGCCTGAATCATCACACGGTACATCTTACCGAAGCTGTTGAAGTTAGATGCGTAGATACCACCGAAGTAGCCCTGCATGGTTGTCAAAATATCGCTCGGACTAATACCCGCCTTCTTACAAGCTGCCGCATCAATATCCAACTGATATTGCGGGAAGCTCGGGTTAAAGTTGGTAGAAGCCGAATTGATTTCCGGACGCTCCTGCAAAGCGGCAATATAGTCGTTTACCACCTGGAAGAAGTGATCCAGACTACCACCGGTCTTATCCTGCATGTTCAACTCGATATCGGTTGAAATAGAATAACCCGGAATCATCGGGGGCGCAAAGAACAATACCTGCGCATCCTTGAAGAGTTTCTGTGAACGCATGAACAACGTAGCGACCACAATATCTGAACTCTGCTGCGTACTCCGTTCTTCCCAGTCTTTCAGCTTGATGATGATAGAACCGTAAGAAGGTCCCTGACCGCTACCGATAAAGCTGAAACCGGAAATCACCGTACGTGACTGAACGGCTGGTTCGGCAGCTATCAGGCTGTCTACCTGTGCCAATACTTCACGCGCACGTTCCTGAGAAGTGCCGGGAGGCAAAGTCACAGAACCCATAATGGTACCCGTATCTTCATTCGGCACCATACCGGTAGGTGTAATGCTCATGAATACGACCAAAAGCACAATCGCTCCGGCAACCATACCCATTGACAGCCAACGTTTGTGGATAAAGAATACGACACGTTTCTTGTATTTTGCCAGCAACGAATTATACGACTTGTTGAACGAGTTCTTGAACTTGTCGGTAGTCATACCGGCAAAAGCCAAGACACTGATAATAATCATCACGATACAGAGCACCGGATGTTCTTCGAAACTGAACAAGCCGAAAATCATACCCAGAATGGCAACAACCGTAAAGAGAATGACAATCTTCGGGTTCATCCACTTACCGAGAGCGTCTGTATACCGTGCCACGAGAATCTTACGAGATTCCTTATAAGCCGTACCCATACGTTCTTTCAACGTAGCTTCCGAATTATGCGGTTTCAAGAACAAGGCACACAATGCCGGAGAAAGCGTCAAGGCGTTCAGAGCCGAGAAACCGATAGAAATCGCCATGGTCAGACCGAACTGCTGGTAGAAGGTACCTGCCGTACCACTCATGAAACTTACCGGAATGAACACAGACATCATCACCAACGTAATGGAAACGATGGCGCTGCCCAATTCGCTCATGGCATCGATAGATGCCTCACGCGTTGACTTATATCCCTGGTCCAACTTGGCGTGGACACCCTCGACGACGACTATGGCATCGTCGACGACTATCGCAATCGCAAGCACCATAGCCGACAAGGTCAGCAAGTTGATACTGAAGCCGATAATCTTCAAGGCAAAGAAGGTGGCAATCAAAGCTACCGGAATGGCAATCGCCGGAATCAACGTAGAACGCATATCCTGCAAGAAGATATATACTACGATAAACACCAGAATAAATGCTTCAATCAACGTCTTGACAACCTCGTGAATAGAAGCGAACAAGAAGTCGTTGGCACTCTGTGCAATGTTGATACCCAAGCCTTCGGGAAGATTCTTTTCATATTCGGCAAGCACTTTTTCCAAGTTAGCAATGGTTTCCGTCGCATTGGTTCCTGCCATCTGATAGATGATACAAGATACAGCCTTGTGACCGTTTACCGTATTGTTGAAGTTGTAAGTCAAACGGCCCAATTCCATTTCGGCTACATCTTTCAAGCGAAGCAATTCACCGTTCGGCAAAGACTTGATGACAATATCGCCGAATTCTGTTTCGCTCGACAAACGTCCTTTATAACGGATGGTATATTGGAACGACTGGTTACCGCGTTCACCGAACTGTCCCGGAGCAGCTTCCACGTTCTGTTCTGCCAATACTCCCGTAATGTCACTCGGCACCAACTTATACTGCGCCATCACATCCGGTTTCAACCAGATACGCATGGAGTAGTCGGTACCCATCACATTGGCATCACCCACACCGCTTACACGCTTGATTTCCGGAATCAAGTTGATACTTGCGTAGTTTTCGAGGAACTCGATGTTGTATTTGTCTTCCTTATCATAGATAGAGAAAATCATCAACATAGAGGTCTGACGCTTCATGGTGGTCACACCGACCTGTGTTACTTCAGCAGGCAACAGACCTTGAGCCTGAGTCACACGGTTCTGCACATTGACCTGCGCCATATCGGGGTCAGTTCCTTGATTAAAATACACTGTGATACGTGCCGAGCCGTTATTGGTAGCGGTAGACTGCATGTACATCATGTTTTCCACACCATTGATCTGGTCCTCCAACGGAGAAATCACGGAGTTCAATACAGCCTGTGCATTGGCACCTGTATAGGTCGCACTAACCGAAACGGTAGGCGGCGCGATGTCCGGATATTGGGTAATTGGCAAAGTAGCCAAACCGATAAAACCCAAGATTACCAACAAAATTGAGATAACGGTTGATAATACCGGACGGTTAATAAATTTATCTAGTTTCATTCTATACCTTATATATTATATAACGATATTTACGTATTGAATCAATTAAAAGCTGTAGCCAGATTGCCTTCTCTCTGGTCTTTCAAAGCCTGCTGATACTTGGCTTCTCTTTGGGCAGGGGTAATCGGAGTAATCTTCATACCGTCGCTCAAACGGGTTACACCTTCTACGGCAATCTTGTCGCCCGACTTCAAACCGTCAAGCACAATGTAGTTCTTGCCGTCGTTCAAGTTCGAGATTTGGATTTCCGTATACTTCACTGTGCTGTCCGGTTGCAATACGTAAACGAACTTCTTGTCCTGGATGTCTACCGTAGCCGACTGCGGAACCAACAATACATTTTCCATTGTATAAGGGAAGATAATGTTCGCCATACCTCCGCTCCGCAGTACATTCTGCTTATTGGGGAAAATGGCACGCATGCTTACCGAACCGGTTTCCTGGTCGATAACACCGCTCACGGCATCAATCTTTCCTTTTTCTGCATAAACGCTTCCATCAGAAAGTTCCAGCTGCACTTCCGGCATCTTCTCCAATTGCTCTTTCAGTGTACCACCTGCCTTGGTCAGGTTCAACAGTTCCTTTTCGGTCAATGAGAAATACACATACATGTCCCCGATTTGAGAAACCGTTGTCAAAGGATCAGCTACCGACGGGCTTACCAGTGCACCTATACGGTAGGGGAACGTACCGATAACGCCGTCCGAAGGGCTGGTCACCGTACAGAATCCCAGATTCTGCTTGGCAGCAGTGTACGAAGCTTCAGCCTGTGCCAGGCTTGCCTTAGCTGTCAACAGGTTGTTGACGGCAGTCTGATATTCAAAATCACTGATGATTTTCTGTTCGTGAAGCATCTTTTTGTTCACTTCCGTTTCCGAAACAGTCTTCAGATTTGCTTTCGCAGACTCAACTCCTGCCTTAGCCTGGTCAAACGCCGCCTGATATTGTGTGGGGTCAATTTGGAACAACGCTTGTCCCTTATGAACGGTAGCACCTTCGTCTACACACAATTTCACGATAAATCCCGACACTTGCGGACGGATTTCAATATCCTGCAAACCTTTGATTGTTGCCGGATACTTTGTCACCTGATTACTGGAAGTAGAAGTCACTTCCTGTACTGTGAACTCGTCATCACCCATTTTACCGCCTTGGCTGCTACATGCAGTCAACGCCGATATGCCCAATGCCAAAAGGGCTATCCGGCTAGAAGAAAAACTTCTGTTTTTTTTCATGCTCATATTCATAAATATAACTGTTAGTGTTTCCTTGATTTGTTAATTGCCTATGAAAACTTACCCAAATGCATTCGTTTGAGCTTTGCAAAGATAGGAAAAAAGTGTCTATATAAAATAGGTGTTTAACTAAGAATAACCATAAAACAAAGAAGTTATTACATATAGTCCTAATAATCCGACCAAATGACAAATCTTATCGACAAAAAATGTGACGATTCCTGCAATTTAGAGTTTTTAAAGCCTAAATATCGTCCATTTGTTATTTTATTCTTACTTTTGCACAACACATTAACGATAAATCTAAAAGAAGATGGTGAAAATAACAAAAGAAGCTGCCCTGCTTTATCACTCGCAAGGCAAGCCTGGAAAAATTGAGGTCGTACCGACCAAGCCTTATCAAACCCAACGTGATTTGTCTTTAGCTTATTCTCCCGGTGTAGCGGAACCGTGCCTGGAAATCCAAAAGAACCCCGACACTGCATACGACTACACAGACAAAGGAAACTTGGTAGCGGTTATTTCGAACGGAACCGCCGTATTGGGATTGGGAGACATCGGTGCCATGAGCGGCAAACCGGTTATGGAAGGAAAAGGATTACTGTTCAAGATTTACGCAGGCATTGATGTATTCGACATTGAAGTCAACGAAAAAGATCCCGACAAATTCATCGAAGCTGTAAAGGCGATTGCCCCGACATTCGGAGGCATCAACCTGGAAGACATCAAAGCTCCCGAATGTTTCAAAATCGAACAACGCTTGAAAGAAGAACTGGACATTCCGGTCATGCACGATGACCAGCACGGAACTGCCATTATTTCAAGTGCAGGACTGCTGAATGCGCTGGAGGTAGCAGGCAAGAAGATAGAAGAAGTAAAGATTGTAGTAAATGGAGCCGGAGCTTCTGCCGTATCATGCACCAAACTTTACATCTCACTGGGAGCGCGACTGGAAAACATCCTGATGCTGGACAGCAAAGGGGTCATAACCAAAGAGCGTACCGACCTGAACGAACAGAAGAAATTCTTTGCGACAGACCGCACCGATGTACATACATTAGCCGAAGCCATCAAAGGCGCCGATGTATTCCTGGGACTTTCCAAAGGGAATGTCCTGACACAAGACATGGTACGCAGCATGGCTTCTCACCCGATTGTTTTCGCATTGGCAAACCCGACACCCGAAATTTCGTACGAAGACGCCATGGCATCACGACCGGATGTATTAATGTCGACCGGACGTTCTGATTACCCGAACCAAATCAACAACGTTATCGGATTCCCCTACATCTTCCGCGGCGCACTCGACACCCGTGCCACAGCCATCAACGAAGAAATGAAACTGGCAGCCGTACGCGCCATTGCCGGACTGGCAAAGAAACCGGTACCCGATGTAGTAAACAACGCTTACCATGTCAACAACCTGACCTTCGGACCCGATTATTTCATTCCGAAACCGGTTGACCCGCGCCTGATAACCGAAGTGTCTATGGCTGTAGCCAAGGCTGCTATGGATTCGGGAGTAGCACGCAAGCATATCACCGACTGGGACGGATACAAGAATCACTTGCGCGAACTGATGGGACAAGAAAACAAGCTTACCCGCCAGTTATACGAAACCGCACGCCAAGACCCGCAGCGTGTCGTATTTGCTGAAGGCATCCACCCCAACATGTTGAGAGCTGCGGTAGAAGCAAAAGCCGAAGGCATCTGCCACCCGATTCTGTTGGGCAACGAAGAACGCATCGAGAAACTTGCCAAAGAACTGGATTTAAGCTTGGAAGGCATCGAAATCGTCAACTTGCGTCATGACCGTGAAGCAGAGCGCCGTGAACGCTATGCACGCATCTTGAGCGAGAAACGTGCCCGTGAAGGAGCAAACTATCAAGAGGCAAACGACAAGATGTTCGAACGTAACTACTTCGGTATGATGATGGTAGAAACCGGTGAAGCAGACGCTTTCGTTACAGGTCTGTATACCAAATATACCAACACCATTAAGGTGGCAAAAGAAGTTATCGGCATCCAGCCGGGATACAAACACTTCGGCACCATGCATATCCTGAACTCCAAGAAAGGCACTTACTTCATTGCCGATACACTGATCAACCACCACCCCGACACAGAAACCCTGATTGACATCGCCAAATTGTCTGCCAAAGCAGTACGTTTCTTCAACCAAGAACCGGTAATGGCAATGCTTGCTTACTCCAACTTCGGTTCCGACCAGGAAGGAAGCCCGGCTAAAGTGCACGAAGCCTTAGCCTACATGCAGCAAGAATTCCCCGATCTGGCTATCGACGGAGAAATGCAGGCAAGATTTGCCCTCAACAACGAGTTGCGTGACGAGAAATATCCGTTCACCCGCCTGAAAGGTAAAGAAGTCAATACACTGGTATTCCCGAACCTGAACTCTGCCAACGCTACTTACCAGCTTATCCAAAGCATGAGCGAAACAGAAGTAATCGGCCCGATTCAGATGGGACTGAACAAACCGATTCACTTTACCGACATTGAAAGCTCGGTGCGCGATATCGTCAACATCACCGCTATCGCCTGCATCGATGCGATCGTAGCCAAGAAGTTGCATAACCAAAAATAAATTTATGTCTCTGTTTGAAACGCAGATTTACACAGATTTTCGCAAATTAAGAAGCTGTTTTGAATTTATCGTGCGATGATTTGGGATGAGTTTTTGAGGCATTTTCGCTTCTGTGATGAGGAAGATAGCGGGCTATCTGACGAAGAACAGGAG
>NZ_NFJA01000088.1:0-15671 GCF_002159615.1 Bacteroides sp. An279 | reverse complement strand
CAGGAAGAAAATTAATGCCAGACCGAGAGAAAAACTCAATTTCTTGACTCCGGCTGAGGTCTTTTTCAAAAATATTTCGTAATGTTGCACTCGCTGGTTGACTCTGCCCTTGCCAACCGATACTCCGTCAACCCATAAATTTACACCCCGCCAAGCATTACCGTATCAAATTTATGCGTACCTTTGCACGAAAAGAAAACAAATATATTCATCTTCAAAACAGAAAAAAGACATAAATTATGATGCATAATTGGTTCGAATGCAAAATCCGCTACGAGAAAGTGGCAGAAAATGGCATGAACAAGAAAGTAACAGAACCCTATCTGGTCGATGCGCTGAGCTTCACAGAAGCCGAATCACGCATCATCGAAGAAATAACCCCGTTCATCAGTGGAGAATTTACCGTTGCCGACATCAAGCGGGCAAACTACAGCGAACTTTTCCCTTCTGAAGAAGAAGCCGCCGACCGCTGGTTCAAGTGCAAGCTCTATTTTATCACCCTTGACGAAAAGAGCGGAGCGGAAAAGAAAACATCTGCCAACATGCTGGTACAAGCGGCCGACCTGCGCGATGCCGTGAAAAAACTCGATGAAGGCATGAAAGGCACTATGGCGGATTACGTCATCGCATCCATTGCCGAAACTGCTATCATGGATGTATACCCTTACTCGGCAGAGCCTGACGTGAAGCCAGAGTTTCCCGATGCTGACAAAAGATAAAAACGACCTATAAATGTCCTGTTTTTTAGTTTTTGAGTTTGTAAGTTTATCAGTTTTGACATACTTCAGCTTAAAAACTAAAAAACGTACAAACTCTAATAAACGTATCTATTTATGGACATCCAGACAAATTTACGAAACGTGCTTGCCGAACTGCCCGACGGCGTACGGCTAGTGGCGGTATCCAAGTTCCATCCCGCCGAAGCCATCCGCGAAGCCTACGAAGCAGGGCAACGCATCTTCGGTGAAAGCAAGGAACAAGAACTGGCAGAAAAACAGAAAACACTGCCCAATGACATCGAATGGCATTTCATCGGGCACCTGCAAACCAACAAGGTGAAATATATCGCTCCTTACATCGCCCTGATACAAGCCGTAGACTCGTATAAGCTGCTGGCGGAAATCAACAAGCAGGCAGCAAAATATAACCGTGTCATCCCCTGTCTGCTCGAAATACATATTGCACGCGAAGAAAGCAAGTACGGATTCACCCCCCAGGCTTGCCGGGAAATGCTGGAAGCAGGTGAATGGAAAAAACTGGACCACGTCCGCATAGCCGGTGTGATGGGAATGGCGACCAACACCGATGATGAGGAACAGATAGCACACGAGTTTCATACCCTGAAAGACTTGTTCGATGAATGGAAACAGGCTTTTTTCGCCGAAGAACCGACTTTTAAGGAAGTCTCGATGGGTATGTCGCACGATTATGAAATCGCTCTCCGAAACGGTACAACCCTGGTGCGGGTAGGCACCAAAATATTCGGAGAAAGAGTTTATTAAGTTGACAACTTGCCAACAATCCATTAACCTAATTATACAAAGCCATGGCAAACCTGAAAACCACATTTGCGGGACTGAAACTGAAAAACCCCGTTATCATCAGCAGTTCGGGACTGACCGACACCCCCGACAAAATCAAACAACTGGAAAATGCTGGTGCGGCAGCTGTTGTACTGAAATCGGTATTCGAAGAACAAATCCATGCCCAGACTGGTACTCTTCATGGATATGGCTCACCCGAAGCCGATGATTATCTGAACACCTACGTCCGTTCGCACATGCTTGATGCGCACATAAGCCTCCTGAAAGAAACAAAAAAACATTGCACCATTCCCGTTATAGCCAGCATCAACTGTTACAGCGATCAGGAGTGGACCAACTTTGCCGTGCTGATGGAGCAGGCAGGCGCCGATGCTTTGGAAATCAACATTCTCGCTCTACAGACCGAAAAGAACTACATCCCCGGCAGCTTCGAACAACGTCACCTTAACATTCTACACCGTGTGAAGAAGGAAGTGAAAATACCTGTCATCATGAAACTGGGAAACAACTTCACCAATCCCGTAACTCTTATCGACCAACTCTACGCTAACGGTGCAGATGCCGTGGTTTTATTCAACAGGCTCTACCAGCCCGACATCGACATCGACCGACTTACCATCGGTAGCACCGATGTGATGAGCCAGCCGGGCGAACTAGCCTCCCGCCTGCGTTGGACCGCTATAGCTTCCGCTGCCGTACCCCAACTAGACTACGCCATATCAGGAGGCGTACACAACGGGAAATGCCTCGCTAAGTCAATCTTGGCAGGAGCTGCAGCCGCTGAAGTCTGTACGGCTGTATACCGTCATGGTACCCCTGTCATCGCTACCATGCTTGATGAATTGTCACAATGGATGGACAACAAAGGTTTTGATACGCTGGCGCAATACAAAGGCAAACTCAACGCACAAGTGGCAGGCGACATCAATCCTTTCGAGCGCACGCAATTTATGAAATATTACAGCGAACACCACGAATAAATAAATTCAGGACAAATCGTCAAAAGCCCCCTTAAACGAACATAAGTGATAAGACTGACTCACTTATGTGAAACGCCCGACTTACTTATGTGAAACGGCCAACTCACTTATGTTCATCAAAATGCATGCTTGAAGTCACGATGACGCAGAGAAACACATATTTTGCAAAGAAAACGCCCGTATCATTGCACAGGTAAGAATAAAAGGATATATTTGCACAATATCGCACGAGTTGTGCAACCAATATACCCTAATTATGGAAAAAAGTTTCTTAGCGCTCATAGAGCAGAGCATCAAAACGAACTGGGACCTTGATGCGCTGACCGATTACAAAGGTGCCACCCTGCAATATAAGGATCTGGCACGAAAAATAGAAAAGCTGCATATCCTGCTAAAGGAAAGCGGCATACAGGCCGGCGACAAGGTGGCCATCTGCGGCAGGAACAGTTCGCACTGGGGAGTGGCATTCCTCGCCACACTGACCTACGGCGCAGTGGCAGTACCTATCCTCCACGAATTCAAGGCAGACAATATCCATAACATCGTCAACCATTCGGACGCGCGTCTGCTCTTTGTGGGTGACATGGCATGGGAAAGCCTCAACGAAGCTGAGATGCCCCGGCTGGAAGGCATCATTCTGATGACCGACTTCACCCTGCTGGTATGCCGGAGCAAACAACTGGAATACGCACGCGAGCACTTGAACGAGCTGTTCGGTAAGAAATATCCCCGCAATTTCCGCCGCGAACACGTGACCTACCGTCGCGATGCGGAAGAAGAACTAGCAGTAATCAACTACACATCAGGTACTACCAGCTTCTCAAAAGGAGTTATGCTACCCTACCGCTCACTTTGGTCGAACACCCAGTTCGCCTTCGAAGTACTTCCCCTCCAGCCGGGTAACCGCGTAGTGTCAATGCTTCCTATGGCGCACATGTATGGGTTGGCTTTCGAGTTTCTTTACGAGTTATGCGCCGGGTGCCACGTATTCTTTCTCACGCGTATGCCCAGTCCGAAAATCATCGCTCAGGCATTTACTGACGTGAAGCCACACATCGTTATTGCCGTGCCGCTCATCATCGAGAAAATCATCAAAAAAGGTGTACAGCCAAAAACTGAAACACTCAAGATGAAAATGCTCATGAAACTCCCCATCATCAACGGAAAGATAAACGAAGCCATCCGTGAACAACTGGTGAAGGGATTCGGAGGACAGTTCTACGAAATCATCGTAGGCGGCGCCGCTTTCAACAGTGAAGTGGAAACTTTCCTGAAAGGGCTGGATTTCCCCTACACCGTAGGCTACGGAATGACAGAATGTGGTCCCATCATTAGTTACGAAGACTGGAAACGATTCCGCCCAGGCTCATGTGGAAAAGCTGCGCCACGGATGGAAATACGTATCGATAGCCCCGAACCACATTATACGGTGGGCGAAATTCTGGTACGGGGTGACAACGTAATGTTAGGTTACTACAAGAACCCCGAATCTACCGCCCAGGCAATTGATAAGGACGGATGGCTACATACGGGCGATTTAGGCATCATCGATGCAGAAGGCAATCTCTTTATTAAGGGACGGAGCAAGAACATGTTGCTCGGTCCGTCAGGACAGAACATCTACCCGGAAGAAATCGAGGAACAACTGAACAACCTTCCGTTCGTAGCAGAATGCATCGTCATCCAACAACGCGACAACCGGCTGGCAGCCTTGATATATCCTGACTTTGAAGCTGCCTATGCTCAGGGGATGACCGACCAGGACATTGAAGCAAAAATGGAAGAAAACCGGACGATGCTGAACGCCGCCCTCCCTTCGTACTCGCAGATAGCCGCCGTACGCATCTATCCCGAGGAATTTGAGAAAACCCCGAAGAAAAGTATCAAGCGTTTCCTGTATCAGGAAGTCAAGTAAAGAGAACG
The DNA here is from genome assembly GCF_002159615.1 of Bacteroides sp. An279. NCBI lineage: Bacteria > Pseudomonadati > Bacteroidota > Bacteroidia > Bacteroidales > Bacteroidaceae > Bacteroides > Bacteroides sp. An279. The sequence continues at coordinate 11,224 of NZ_NFJA01000088.1, read as the reverse complement.
GATTCAATGTATGTCATTTATTCTCATCACGGAATATGCAGATTCACACGGAGGTTTTTATTTTTCAACGTCCGGTTTTCTCCGCAACTGTATACTGTGATAGACAACATTCAAATTATATGAAACCAAACACGCTATTGGCAGGTATTTTATATACCTGCCTGCTTATGGCCACAGTGCTGCCGGCAAACGCCCAACTACGCACCCAGAAAGGACAGAAAAAGGGCATCCACCTTGCACTGAACATTACAAATCAGAAAAAGCAACCTTCGCGCACATACTTCAACCTTGGACTACTGAGTAACTACCCATGCTTGAACGGTATGGGCATCAACGCCTTGTCCAGCGTAACCTACCACCATTCAAAAGGTCTTCAGGTAACAGGACTGACCAATATCACAGGGTTAGACGTTGCAGGATTCCAGCTGGCAGGCATTGCCAATGTAACGGGCAGGAACACATCCGGCATCGTGTTAGGCGGCCTGGTCAATGTAAACGGAGGAACGATAAACGGATTCGCATTGTCAGTCATTGGCAATATGAGTGCAAGAAACACGCGCGGCATTCTTTTCAGCGGGTTGCTGAATATGAGCAATGGAAATTCATCGGGAGTGCAGCTTGCAGGAATAGCCAATATTACCGGACAAGACCAAAACGGACTGATGTTGGGAGGACTGATGAATGCTTGTAAAGACACCATACGCGGTATGCAACTCACCTCTTTACTGAATGTAGTGGGCAGTGCCAACCAAGGCGTACAACTAGCAATGTTAGGTAATGTAGCGGTCACGAACCAAGGCGTGCAACTAGGTCTGGGAAACTACAGTGCTGAAAACAAAGGAGTACAGCTGGGAATAGCCAATATCTCCAGCCATGGTCACAAAAGCCTGCAACTGGGCTTTTTCAACCTCAGCTCAGACAGCCTTGCTCACCAGATAGGGTGCATCAATATTTCACCACGCACACACATTCAGCTGATAGTTTCGAGCGGGAACTTGAATAAAGCAAACGTGGCGGTGCGCTTCAAGAACCGGTTCACTTACACCGAACTGGGCGGAGGTGCATGGTACTTCGATCTTGACCACGATCTCTCGGCTTCTGCTTTCTACCGCGCCGGTATATACCTCCCGCTTTGCCGCCTGTTGGAAATCAGTGCCGATGCTGGATTTTACCACATCGAAACACTTGATAACAAACACAAAGGATATCCTGCACGGACTTATGCCCTTCAACCACGCCTGAATCTGGAGTTCCGCATAACGAAAAGACTGGGCATCTTCGCCTCGGGTGGCTATGCCTGGACACGCCCGTATAGCAAGGGACACACCTTAGACCACAAAGGGACTTTCGAAGCCGGTATCGTTCTATTCTAAATGCAACACATTCCAAACAAAACTACATCTTTCTGCTACAAATAATAGGAATTCAACAATAATTCGCTATTTTTGCAAAAACAAAAAAGAAACAAGAGAAAAAGCATGAATGTAGCGATTATCAAATACAATGCAGGAAACATCTTCTCGATAGACTATGCCTTGCGCCGGTTAGGGATAGAGCCGGTCATTACCGCCGACAAGGAACTTATCCGAAAAGCGGATAAAGTCATCTTTCCGGGCGTCGGAGAAGCCAAGAACACCATGGAATACCTTCAGGAGCATCAGCTGGACCGGCTGATCACCGACCTGAAACAACCCGTTTTAGGCATTTGCCTGGGCATGCAATTGATGTGCCGGCATTCGGAAGAAGGTGATGTCCCGTGCTTGGGCATTTTCGATGTAGATGTCAAGCGTTTCCAGCCTGTCCGCCACGAAGACAAAGTGCCCCACATGGGTTGGAATACCATCCAATGCACAGACAAGCTATTGTTCAACGGTTTCGAACAAGAAGAATTTGTCTATTTCGTGCATAGCTATTACGTTCCGCTAAACGATTTTACGGCAGCCCGGACAGACTATATCCTGCCCTTCAGTGCCGCCCTGCACAAAGACAACTTCTATGCCACTCAGTTTCATCCCGAAAAGAGCGGGAAAACCGGAGAACGTATATTACAGAACTTTTTAAACATAGCATACTGACATGATAGAACTAATCCCAGCCATCGACATCATTGATGGAAAATGTGTCCGTCTCTCGCAAGGCAATTACAATTCGAAGAAGGTCTACAACGAGAATCCGCTGGAAGTAGCCAAAGAGTTCGAAGCATACGGCATCCGCAGGTTACATGTGGTCGACTTAGACGGAGCCGCATCCCACCATATCGTGAATTACCGCACATTGGAACAGATTGCCACTCATACCTCGCTCATCATCGATTTCGGCGGAGGAATCAAGACATCGGGCGATATCGAAATCGCATTCGAGAGCGGTGCCGAAATGGTCACACTGGGCAGTGTAGCCGTGAAACACCCCGAATGGTTCTGTGAATGGCTGCAAACCTACGGGAACGAGAAAATCATTCTGGGAGCGGATGTGAAAGACCGCAAAATCGCCATCAACGGCTGGAAAGAAGAAAGCCCGATGGAACTGATGCCTTTCTTAGAGCAATACACACAAAAAGGAATCACCAAAGTATTGTGTACCGACATCAGCCATGACGGAATGCTGGACGGTCCTTCTCTCCCGCTCTATCAAGACATACTGAAAGCCTGCCCCGGAATTTACCTGATAGCCAGCGGAGGCATCAGCTGTATGGATGATATCCTGAAACTGGATGAAGCAGGCATTCCAGCCGTTGTATTCGGGAAAGCCATTTACGAAGGACGGATTTCACTAAAAGAACTTAGCCACTATATAATATAATAAGGAGTAGAGCGCATGTTAGCAAAACGAATCATACCCTGTCTGGATATAAAGAACGGACAAACCGTAAAAGGAACCAACTTCATCAACTTGCGCGAAGCAGGCGACCCCGTGGAACTGGGACAACTCTACAGCGAACAAGGAGCCGATGAACTGGTCTACCTGGACATTACAGCCAGCCACGAAGGACGGAAAACGTTTACCGACTTAGTGAAACGCATAGCTGCCTGCATCAATATCCCGTTTACCGTAGGCGGAGGCATTCACGAGCTAAGCGATGTGGAGCGCCTGCTGAATGCCGGTGCCGATAAAGTATCGGTCAATTCTGCCGCTATCCGGAATCCCCAACTCATTGATGACATAGCCCAGCATTTCGGTTCTCAAGTATGTGTGGTTGCCATTGATGCCCGCCAAACGGAAAAAGGATGGAAATGTTATCTGAACGGAGGACGGGTGGAAACCGAAAAGGACTTGTTCAATTGGGCACATGAAGCCAACGAACGGGGAGCCGGAGAGATACTTTTCACCAGCATGGACCACGACGGAGTGAAAAACGGATACGCAAACAAGGCACTGGCAATACTGAGCGACACATTAACCATTCCGGTCATCGCTTCGGGAGGAGCCGGGAACAAACAGCATTTCAAAGACGCGTTCACGCAAGGGAAAGCCGATGCGGCACTGGCGGCAAGTGTATTCCATTTCGGCGAAATACCCATACCCGAACTGAAAGCATACCTCCATACGGAAAGCATTAACGTAAGAATTTAACTGATTATATATCTCATAACCCTTAAAATGAAAAAACTATGCAACCCGACTTTGATAAAATGGACGGATTAGTCCCTGCCATTATCCAAGACAGCTATACCCAAAAAGTGCTTATGCTTGGATTCATGAACAAAGAAGCCTACGAAAAGACCTTGACAACAGGCAAAGTCACGTTCTATAGCCGTACCAAACAACGCTTATGGACGAAAGGCGAAACCAGCGGGAACTTTCTGGAAGTAGTTTCCATAAAGAGCGATTGCGACAATGATACCTTGCTCATTCAGGCACACCCGACCGGTCCTGTATGCCATACGGGCACCGACACTTGCTGGGGAGAAAAAAACGAGCAAGACATCATGTTCTTGAAAGAATTGCAAGACTTCATCGACAAGCGCCACAAAGAAATGCCCGAACACTCGTATACTACCAGCCTGTTCCGCTCCGGAGTCAATAAGATGGCACAAAAAGTAGGCGAAGAAGCTGTAGAAACCATTATCGAGGCTTGTAACGGTACCGATGAACGTCTGATTTACGAAGGAGCCGACCTGCTGTATCACCTGATTGTACTACTCACCTCAAAAGGATACCGCATCGAAGACCTGGCACGGGAATTGAAAGAACGTCATAGCGCAACCTGGAAAAAACATTGATGACTTATGGACGAAACACCGCTAATCCGATACAAAGGAGTGGAAATCGACCAACAGGCTCTCTGCGTCCTGCATGATGTGGACTTCGAACTGCATAAAGGAGAGTTCGTCTACATCATCGGCAAAGTGGGAAGCGGAAAATCTACTCTCCTGAAAACAATTTACGGAGAACTGGACATTGCGAAAGGAGAAGCCACCGTATTGGGCTATGATATGAAAAAACTGAAGCAAAAGAACATTTCCGAATTGCGGCGTAAACTGGGTATCGTGTTCCAAGACTTCCAGCTACTTATCGACCGGACCGTACACGACAACCTGGAATTTGTGTTGCGTGCCACCGGATGGAGACAACGGCAAGCCATCGAAAACCGTATTGCGGAAGTACTCGAACGGGTAGGCATGGAAAACAAAGGCTATAAGATGCCCAACGAACTGTCCGGAGGCGAACAGCAACGCATCGTGATAGCGCGCGCCATACTGAACAGTCCAGATATTATCCTCGCCGATGAACCGACAGGAAATCTGGATGTGGAAACCGGACGAAACATCGTGGAACTGCTGAAGGAAATATGCAATCAAGGCTCGGCTATCATTATGACTACCCATAACCTTCACCTACTCTCCGAATATCCGGGAATCGTTTACCGTTGCGAACAGCATCATTTGCAACGCATTGGCGAATCCTAAAAAAAACAAAGAGACCAAGATTTTAGCGGCAAATCATAAAAAGACCGTGAAATATTCGTATCTTTGCGCACAGAAAAGAAATAGTATTTAAAGTGAACAATTAAAAATTCGAAACTGAAAATGAAAGTTTTAAAGTTTGGAGGAACGTCAGTAGGCTCGGCACAGAGAATGAAAGACGTTGCCAAATTGATTACCGATGGCGAACAGAAAATCGTAGTCCTGTCTGCCATGTCGGGTACAACCAATACCTTGGTCGAAATTTCAGATTATCTGTACAAGAAAAACCCAGAAGGTGCGAATGAAATCATCAACAGGTTGGAAAGCAAATACAAACAACACATTGATGAACTTTATTCTACAGAGGAGTACAAACAGAAGACACTGGAATTTGTAAAATCGGTATTCGATTACATCCGGTCGTTTACAAAAGATATTTTTACGTTGTTCGAAGAAAAGGTAATCTTGGCACAAGGAGAAATCATCTCTACCAACATGGTTACCAACTACCTGTGCGAACAAGGCGTAAAAGCCTATTTGATTCCTGCACTGGAATTCATGCGCACGGACAAAAACAGTGAACCTGACTTGAATTATATCCGCGAGAAACTTGCCGCACAGCTGGAAGCACATGCGGGACAAGACATCTACATCACCCAAGGATTCATCTGCCGCAACGCATACGGCGAAATCGACAACCTGCAACGGGGCGGAAGCGACTATACCGCATCCCTCATCGGAGCCGCTATCAACGCTTCTGAAATCCAGATATGGACCGACATCGACGGCATGCACGACAATGACCCGCGTGTGGTTGACAAAACATCGCCCGTACGCCAGCTGCATTTCGAAGAAGCCGCAGAACTGGCATACTTCGGTGCTAAAATCCTGCACCCCACCTGCATCCAGCCTGCCAAATATGCCAATATTCCGGTGCGCCTGCTGAATACGATGGAACCAAGCGCCCCCGGTACCTTGATTTCAAATGATACCGAAAAGGGGAAAATCAAAGCCGTAGCTGCCAAAGACAACATAACAGCCATTAAAATCAAGTCGAGCCGTATGCTGCTGGCTTACGGGTTCTTACGGAAAGTATTCGAAATATTCGAAAGCTACCAGACCGCCATTGATATGGTCTGCACCTCGGAAGTAGGCGTATCGATGTCGATAGACAATACCAAACATTTAAATGAAATTGTCAATGACTTGAAGAAATACGGCACCGTTACCGTTGACCACGACATGTGCATCGTATGCGTTGTGGGCGACCTGGAATGGGAAAACGTGGGCTTCGAAGCCAAAGCACTCGATGCGATGCGTGACATTCCGGTACGTATGATTTCATTCGGAGGCAGCAACTACAATATCTCGTTCCTGATTCGGGAATGCGACAAGAAGAAAGCCTTGCAATCCTTGAGCGACGTGCTGTTCAATACCGGCAAATAACGAAATCTTCTTCATAACTTTTATATAACACGGAAAGCGGATGGTACGGTTGTAACACAAACCGCATCGTCCGCTTTTTTTATAATACTTAATACAAATCGATTATGAAAGGTATTTTTCCTGTAGAGAGATTCCAAAACGTAGAAACTCCTTTTTATTATTACAACGCCGACCTGTTGCGCGAGACATTGAACGTTATCCGCACCGAAGCCGGAAAGTACAACAAATTCTGTGTGCACTATGCCATCAAGGCAAACGCCAATCCTAAAATCTTAGGCATCATCCGCGAGAGCGGACTGGGAGTGGATTGCGTAAGCGGCTGGGAGATAGAAGCGGCTATCCAAGCAGGGTTTCCCGCAAGCAAGATCGTATTTGCCGGAGTGGGCAAGACCGACAAGGAAATCAACCTTGCACTCGACCACGACATCTTTTGCTTCAACGTAGAGTCTGTTCCCGAACTGGAAGTCATCAACCAGCTGGCTGCCGGCAAGAACAAGATAGCACGCGTAGCTTTCCGCATCAATCCTGATGTAGGAGCACATACACATGCCAATATCACCACAGGACTTGCCGAAAACAAGTTCGGCATCAGCATGCAGGATATGGATAAGGTTATCGACCGGGCACTCGAAATGAACCACGTGAAGTTCGTCGGCCTGCACTTCCACATCGGTTCGCAAATCCTGGATATGGGAGACTTCATCGCCCTGTGCAACCGTGTAAACGAATTGCAGGAAAAACTCTACGCACGCCAAATCATCGTGGAACATATCAACGTAGGAGGAGGGCTGGGCATCGATTACGCGCATCCCAACCGGCAATCCATCCCCGACTTTGCCGAATACTTTGCTACCTACCACAAGCACCTGAAGCTTCGCCCGCAACAGACTTTGCACTTCGAGCTGGGCCGTTCTGTAGTAGGACAATGCGGAAGCCTCATCACACGCGTCATATACGTGAAACAAGGCACCAACAAGCAATTCGCCATCGCCGATGCAGGCATGACCGACCTCATCCGCCCTGCCCTTTACCAGGCATACCACAAGATAGAAAACATTTCCTCCGAAGAACCGGTGGAAACCTACGATGTAGTAGGGCCTATTTGCGAATCGTCCGATGTCTTTGGAAAAGCCATCGACCTGAACCGCACACATCGTGGCGATTTTCTTGCCATCCGCTCTGCAGGCGCATACGGAGAAATCATGGCATCCGGGTACAATTGCCGACCGCTCCCGAAAGGCTACACGTCGGACGAACTGAGATAACACATTCCCGGTTCTTTACTCCTGCAAACAAATACTAAGCCGCTCCGCCAGATGCGTGCAGATGCATCTGGCGGAGCGGCTTTGTTTCAGACCGGTTTCAACAGGCTAAAACTACCGTTCTCACCCGATAAAACCTTTAATACAAACCGGCATTCCTTCCCGTACAGCCCCATAGCTTCATCCGCTTGCCCCGGCACATCATGTCACGTCATTTGATTCTGCTGATTTTATATGCATATTCCAAAGAATTTATTACCTTTGCACGCTGAAGCAGAATAAGGTAAACATTAAAAACGAATAAAATAAGATGGAATTAGCAAGTAAGTACAATCCCGCAGATGTGGAGGGGAAATGGTACCAGTATTGGCTGGACAACAAACTATTCAGTTCGAAACCCGACGGACGTGAGCCGTACACCATCGTCATCCCGCCGCCCAACGTGACCGGCGTGCTCCACATGGGACACATGCTTAACAATACCATTCAGGACATCCTGGTGCGCCGCGCACGCATGACCGGCAAGAATGCCTGCTGGGTGCCGGGAACCGACCATGCCTCGATTGCCACCGAAGCAAAAGTAGTAAACAAACTGGCACAAGAAGGCATTAAGAAAACCGACCTGACACGCGATGAATTCCTGAAACACGCATGGGCGTGGACAGACGAACACGGAGGCATCATCCTGAAGCAATTACGCAAGCTGGGCGCATCGTGCGACTGGGACCGCACGGCATTCACCATGGACGAAACGCGCAGCAAGAGCGTCATCCGTGTCTTTGTAGACTTATACAATAAAGGACTTATCTATCGCGGTGTGCGAATGGTGAACTGGGACCCGAAAGCCCTGACCGCACTTTCTGACGAAGAAGTTATCTATAAGGAAGAACATAGCAAGCTCTATTATCTCCGCTATAAGGTAGAAGGAGATTCCGAAGGACGCTATGCCGTAGTAGCCACCACCCGCCCCGAAACCATCATGGGTGATACGGCGATGTGCATCAACCCCAACGACCCGAAGAACCAATGGCTGAAAGGCAAGAAAGTGATTGTTCCGCTGGTGAACCGTGTGATTCCGGTTATCGAAGATGATTATGTGGATATCGAATTCGGTACAGGCTGCTTGAAGGTTACGCCGGCACACGACGTGAACGACTATATGCTGGGCGAAAAGCACAACTTGCAAAGCATCGATATCTTCAACGACAACGGAACCATCAGCGAAGCCGCCGGACTTTATGTAGGCATGGACCGCTTCGAGGTGCGCAAGCAAATCGAAAAGGACCTGGAAGAAGCCGGACTGATGGAGAAAGTGGAAGCCTATACCAACAAGGTAGGCTTTTCGGAACGCACCAACGTGCCTATCGAGCCGAAGCTCTCGATGCAATGGTTCCTCAAGATGCAGCACTTTGCCGATATGGCATTGCCTCCGGTAATGAACGATGAACTGAAATTCTATCCTGCCAAGTACAAGAATACGTACCGCAATTGGCTGGAGAACATCAAGGACTGGTGTATCAGCCGTCAGCTTTGGTGGGGACACCGCATCCCAGCATACTATCTGCCGCAGGGAGGATATGTAGTAGCCGAAACACCCGAAGAGGCTCTCGAACTCGCCAAGCAGAAGACCGGCAACCCCAATATGAAAGCGGAAGACCTCCGTCAGGACGAAGACTGCCTCGATACGTGGTTCTCTTCATGGCTTTGGCCCATCTCGCTGTTCAATGGCATCCTCGACCCAGACAATGAGGAAATCAACTACTACTATCCGACAAGCGACTTGGTGACCGGACCGGACATCATCTTCTTCTGGGTGGCACGTATGATTATGGCAGGTTATGAATACAAACACGACATGCCGTTCCGCAACGTATACTTTACCGGTATCGTGCGCGACAAAATCGGACGCAAGATGTCGAAGTCGTTAGGCAACTCGCCCGACCCGCTGGAACTGATAGAGAAATACGGTGCCGACGGCGTGCGCATGGGCATGATGCTTTCGGCTCCCGCTGGAAACGATATCCTGTTCGATGATGCGCTGTGCGAACAAGGACGTAACTTCAACAACAAGATATGGAACGCCTTCCGTCTGGTGAAAGGATGGAACGTGGCCGACATCGAACAGCCCGAATATGCCCGCATCGCCACGGAATGGTTCAAGGCAATGCTGGCAAAAACCACCCTTGAAGTGACAGACTTATTCGGCAAATACCGCCTGAGCGAAGCGCTGATGGCAGTTTACAAACTCTTCTGGGACGAATTCTCAAGCTGGTACCTCGAAATGGTGAAGCCCGCATACGGACAACCCATCGACCGCACCACCTACGAACAGACCCTGAAGTTCTTCGAAGCCTTGCTCATGCAGTTGCATCCGTTCATGCCGTTCATCACCGAAGAATTGTGGCAACACATCTACGACCGCCAGCCCGGCGAAAGCATCATGACGCAACAGCTGGACAAAGCGGAAGGGTTCAACGAAGCTTTGGTAAACGATTTCGAGAAGGTAAAAGAAGTCATCGGAGGCATCCGCACCATCCGCTTGCAAAAGAACATTGCACAGAAAGAAACCCTGGCTTTGGAAGTGGTTGGAGCAAATCCGGTATCCGCATTCAATTCTATCCTGGCAAAGATGGGAAACCTGTCCGATATCCATACGGTAGAAGCAAAAGCAGAAGGCGCAGCGGCCTTCATGGTAGGTACTACCGAATATGCCGTGCCATTGGGCAACCTCATCAATGTAGAAGAAGAATTGAAAAAGCTGGAAGCCGACCTGAAATATCAGGAAGGATTCCTGCAGAGCGTGCTGAAAAAGTTAGGCAACGAGAAGTTCGTAAGCAAAGCGCCTGCCAATGTGATTGAAATGGAGCGCAAGAAGCAGGCAGATGCTGAAACGAAGATTGCCGCACTGAAAGAAAGCATCGCCGCACTGAAGAAATAACTTTTTTAGAATGAAGAATGAAGAGTTAAGAATGAAGAATGAGAATAAGGTTAACTGATAAGTTTCTCTTCTTCATTCTTAACTCTTCAACCTTACCGATATGAAAAAACGCTTCCAATTCTGCCTGCTCGTATGCAGCACGTTGATGATTTCCTGCAACCTGAATGTCCCTTTGCGATACGAAAAGCCAAGCAACAACGATACCTATACGATAGATTACCTGTTCCAGCACGACGGAGTGAAAGTATACCGTTTCCGGGACAGAGGAAACTACGTATATTTCACGACTCGTGGAGATGTAACCAGCATCCACGCGGATTCAACCCAACAACGTACCGTCACCATCTATCGGGAAGACAGCATTGTTTCCCCGGTTTGGTAAGAAAGGATTTAATCCGTTCAGCAATTTAGTCGCACATTTTTTCGGAGATATGGAAGAAAACTTGTAATTTTTCCGCCGGAAATAAACTGATTGCTTTCCTCTGCTTTTCCATTATTTCGTGAAACCGGTAAAAGTCCACCTTTTTCCATTGGCACTTATCTTCCTTACATTTATTGAGATAGAATTAAGAAGCTGTTTTGAATTTATCGTGCGATGATTTGGGATGAGTTTTTGAGGCATTTTCGCTTTTGTGATGAGGAAGATAGCGGGCTATCTGACGAAGAACAGGAGC
>NZ_NFJA01000087.1:0-16225 GCF_002159615.1 Bacteroides sp. An279 | reverse complement strand
CCTGTTCTTCGTCAGATAGCCCGCTATCTTCCTCATCACAGAAGCGAAAATGCCTCAAAAACTCATCCCAAATCATCGCACGATAAATTCAAAACAGCTTCTAAATTAATCAAAGAAAAATGTTATGGGCATTTATAATCAAATTCCCAAAGCCATATAATTGAAATATCTGATTGGATTATATTATCAATCCAGCCATCATCCTTTTATGGTTTCCATATCAAAACCATACGTTCTCCAATTGAAAACCGTACGTTCTCGATATGGAAACCGTACGGTTTTGATATGGAGAACGTAAAAGGAAGACAGCTTGAAACAGATACTGAACCTTTCAATCATACATTGATTCATATCCGCTAAACAAATTTGAAGCTGTTTTGAATTTCTCCAAAAAGTTTTTCTTGGCTTGATGTATCCGTTTCCGTGTGTGCTTTGGGCGATTTTTTGGTCCTTTTCGTTCCTGTTCTTCGTCAGATAGCCCGCTATCTTCCTCATCACAGAAGCGAAAATGCCTCAAAAACTCATCCCAAATCATCGCACGATAAATTCAAAACAGCTTCTTATCGGAATTTTTTTTGCAGATCAAACATACACAAACCGAGAAACTTGCGTTATAGATAGAAAAAACATATACCTTAATTAATATGAGTTACACTAAACATTTCTATCTACCTCTTCTCCTGACGTGGCTAACTTGCGCCTGTGGAGAGTATCAGCTTGAAGAAGAGACGGGTGAAACCATCGAAAACGTCCCCCACACCGTACAAGTGGTCACCCGAAGCGACAACAACGCCCCTATTCATTACCCCCTCACTGTTTACCTGTTTAATGAAGAAGGTAAATGCATCCAGCAAGACATCATCGCCGATGAATCCGCATCATATAGCAAAAGCATTGCAGAAGGGAAATACACCATTATTCTGCTATCCGGCATCACGGAAGACGAATACTTCATGCCACTCGACATCACTCCCGAAAGTTACATCAGCATCAAGGAATCTAATTTTGCCAAAGCTCCCATCCAGATAGCACAAGCCCAAATAAACCTGACAAAATCAACAACAGTACAAATGACCCTGTCATACGCTGTAGCTTCTGTCAGTTTTGTTATCAATGACGTACCCGAAGAAGCCACCAACGTCAGTATAGACATATCTCCAGTCAGTTCAGGCATCGCCTTCAATAATGCATACAAAAACGACCAGCAATCATGTACCATACCTTGCGCAAAAGAAGGTAACCAATGGATGAGCGAAACCGTTTATATCCTTCCTCATGAAAGCTCGTCTACCCACCTGTCTGTACAGATAGACCAACCTGAAGGAAATAAAACCTACGGCTACACTTACCAATCAGCACTGCTAGCCGGATATCCATACCAGTTTACCGGCAATTATAAAGACGGAATCACGCTGAACGGAGAATTTCAAGCCGAAGGCTGGCACCCATTGGTAGGCGTAGAGTTCGGCATAAGCGAAACCATCCCCGATAATCCCGATGATACAGAAGAAAATCCTGGCACAATTACAGGAAATGCAGATACTTATTATGTATCAACATTACCCGAAGAAGAAGAAAGTATTTGGGAAAATTTCTTTGTATGGAAAATAACCGAAATTTCCGACACTGAATGCGAAGCCTTTCTTATTGCCCCTGAACAATGGGAAACACAGGCAGACAAAGGAGAAGAAATCCTGGCGGATTACGAAATAAGCGGTATCGATGGCTGGCGGGTATTCACTAAGGAAGAAGCCAAAAGCTTTATCGCTCAATATAGAGACCTCGATTTAAACCAATTGCTGCAAGATAACGGGCTGGCACCCTTCTATGGCAATGAAGATGATGAAGACCGATACCTATGTAATGATTGCCAGTCAAGTTTTGCTTTCTGGAGTTCAAGCATATCAAAAGTCGGCTCCAAACGTACCTATTACCTCCGTCCCGTAAAAACTGTACACCTGACAGTCAGGTAACAAGTCAAAATAACAAGACAAGATATCAGTTGAAATGTTTTTAAACAGCAGGCAACTGATATCTTGTCTACTCATTTACCGGCATATTTCCGCAATTCTTCTGCCACCAGTTCCAGTTCAGCATACCAGTCTTCACCGAACCGGCGGATAAGAGGTTCTTTCAAGAACTGATAAACCGCCACGTCTTTCTTTTCGCCCAACACTACAGCAGCCTTGCAAATATCCCAACGATGATAATTTAATGCCGTGTAAGGTCCGCACTTGCCAAGGCGGACCGGATAGAGGTGACACGATATCGGTTTGTAAAAAGCGCAACGTCCTTCACGAAAAGCTTTTTCTATGGCACAATAGCAATATCCCTTCTCATCGTGACAAGTGAATACACAATCTTTCCCGTTCACGATAGAAGTCACCAAGTCACCTTCCTGATCAGTATATACCACTCCTTGCCTGTCGATTATCTCCCGCGCCTCGGGTGACAAATCTTCCCATACCACCGGCAACACTTCTTCCAGTTTCTCCACTTCCTCCAATTCTACCGGAGCTCCAGCATCGCCCTCAATACAGCATACACCTTTGCAGGCATCTAAGTCACAAAAAAACTTCCCGGTAAAGATGTCAGATGAAACCACGACATCTCCAACTTCAATCATCATATCTTTTGGTGATTTATAAACAAAGTTCCTTTTTAAATAAGAAGGTATCAATTGATACGACAACAAGGCTTCAAGAATTCTAACTCCTCAAAAGCTTTGCCATCTTATCAACTGATACCCTTGTCAATTGTCTTTCTCAGATTATTTAATCAAATCTTTTCCTGTCATGTCTGCAGGTTGTGGCATCCCCATGATATGTAAAATAGACGGAGCCACATCTGCCAGTACACCATTTGCCACCTGAGCATCCTTGTTTGCCGTCACATATACAAACGGAACCGGATTCAGCGAATGGGCTGTGTTCGGTGTACCGTCTTCGTTCAAGGCATGGTCGGCATTACCATGGTCAGCAATGATGATAACCTCGTAATCATTTGCCTTAGCAGCTTCCACTGTATCGCGTACACAGTTATCAATGGCCACTACAGCCTTCTCGATAGCTTCGTAAACTCCCGTATGTCCTACCATATCACCGTTGGCATAGTTCACTACGATAAAATCGTATTGCTGTGTATTAATTGCTTCCACCAGCTTGTCTTTCACCTCGTAAGCGCTCATTTCCGGTTTCAGGTCGTAAGTAGCCACCTTCGGTGACGGAACCAAGATACGGTCTTCCCCATCAAACGGAGCCTCGCGTCCACCATTAAAGAAGAAAGTAACATGCGCATATTTTTCAGTCTCAGCTATGTGGAGCTGCTTTTTACCATTCTTCGACAGATATTCACCCAGCGTATCTGCCACGTTTTCTTTCGGGAAGATGATATGAACCCCTTTGAACGAAGCATCATACGGCGTCATGCAGTAATACTGCAAACCTGGAATAGTTTTCATGCCTTCTTCCGGCATATCCTGCTGGGTCAATACTACGGTCAACTCTTTCGCGCGGTCGTTACGGTAATTGAAGAATATCACCACATCCCCCTCTTTGATGGTACCATCGAAATTGGCATTGTTAATCGGTTTGATGAATTCGTCAGTCACACCTTCGTCATACGATTCCTGCATTGCCTGCACCATATCCGTAGCCTGCTTACCTTTGCCTTCTACCAGCAAATCGTAGGCTTCCTTCACACGGTTCCAGCGTTTATCACGGTCCATAGCATAAAAACGTCCTACGATAGAAGCAATTTTACCAGCCGACTGGGCACAATGTGCAGTCAGTTGTTCGATAAATCCTTTACCGCTCTTGGGGTCGGTATCACGGCCATCCATGAAGCAATGGATGAACGTATTTTCCAAACCATATTCTTTGGCGATATCACACAATTTAAAGAGATGCTCCAGCGAAGAATGTACCCCGCCGTTCGAAGTCAATCCCATAAAATGGATATTCTTGCCCTGCTCTTTAGCATAAGAGAATGCAGACACGATTTCCGGATTCTTCAGAATGCTACCGTCGGCACATGCGCGGTTGATTTTCACCAGGTCCTGATACACAATACGACCCGCACCGATATTCAGATGACCTACTTCCGAGTTGCCCATCTGCCCATCTGGTAAACCCACGTTTTCACCACTTGCCTGAAGCTGGGAGTGTGGATACGTAGCCAACAGGCTGTCCCAATACGGAGTAGGGGTATTGAAAATCACATCGTCTTTCTTGTGGTCTCCACAACCCCAACCGTCCAAAATCATTAAAAGAGCTTTCTTAGCCATAATCTTATTTTGTTTAAAAGTTGATATATCCTGTTTTACAACACGCAAAATTACAAAATCTCTTCCTTATAACATACTTTTTTAAATGAAAAATCGTTTAGAAACACAAGGGCACGCCTAATGGCACGCCTAATGTAATCCCGATAGCGGTCAGAATGGTAATCCGTATTCCCACAAATGTTTTTCAATATCGGATAATCTGCACAAATTAGATGCATTTACCCTGTCAATCGTCCATTATCCATTGTCATTGACAAAGTTTTCTTTACCTTTGCCGATAAAAATCGAAAGATATGTTTACAGTAATCGGACTTATGTTGGGAGGAATGTGTATCGGCTTTTTGCTACGCAGGCGGCAACTTACTGGAATACACCAGATTATCACGGTACTTATCTGGATCTTGTTGTTTTTATTGGGCATCGAAGTCGGGGAAAACCGGCAAATTATCGAGGGGCTTGCCACATTAGGCCTGGAAGCATTAGCTATCACCATAACTGCCGTTATCGGAAGCAGCCTGGCAGCCTGGGCGTTGTGGAAATCTGTATACAAACGAAAAAGAAGAGAGGCATGAAAGGAAGTTTGATTATTGTGGGCTTTTTCGCATTGGGATGTTTATGTGGATTATTCCATATCATCCCTGTTTCTTTGGCTAAGACTGACATTAGTTTTTACACGTTGTGTGCCCTGATGTTCAGTGTAGGACTAAGCATCGGCAATGATCCACAGACGCTGAATAATTTCCGTAGTCTGAATCCTCGTCTGGCATTTCTTCCCATAATAACCATCTTTGGCACTCTTTCTGCCACGGCACTGGTAAGCTTGCTGCTTCCACACCGCAGTGCAGCCGACTGCATGGCAGTAGGTGCCGGATTCGGTTATTACTCGCTGTCGAGTATCTTCATTACCGAATATAAAGGTCCGGAACTGGGCACCATCGCCCTCTTATCGAACATTTTGCGCGAAATTCTCACACTGCTGTGCGCACCACTACTGGTTCGCTGGTTTGGCAATCTGGCACCCATATCAGCCGGAGGAGCCACCACGGCAGACACCACCCTGCCTGTCATTACTCAATGTGCAGGACAGCAGTTTGCCGTAGTATCCATCTTCCATGGTTTTATAACAGATTTCAGCGTACCGTTTCTGGTGACTTTTTTCTGTTCGATTTAAAACATCTTCGCTACCCGCTCTATGCCTGCGACCAGCACATCGATTTCCTCCTTTGTATTATATAGCGCGAAAGATGCACGTACAGTACCTTCAATACCCAAACGATGCATCAAAGGTTCGGCACAATGATGTCCCGTACGAACAGCAATACCCAAACGATCGAGCAAGGTGCCCATATCAAAATGATGAATATTGCCAACCAAAAAGGATATAACCGAACTTTTCTGTGCAGCCTCGCCAAAGATACGCATCCCCCGCACCTCTTTCAGGCGCTGCATGGCATACTGCGTCAGTCCGTGTTCGTAAGCCTCTATCTGTTCCATCCCAATTGCTGATACATAGTCAAGAGCTTTTGCCAATGCCGTACTGCCAATATAATCGGGAGTACCCGCCTCGAACTTAAAAGGAAGCTCATTGAATGTGGTTTTTTCGAAACTTACGTTCTTAATCATTTCGCCTCCTCCCTGATAGGGCGGCAACTTATCCAGCCAAGCCTCTTTACCATAAAGCACGCCAATACCCGTAGGACCGTATACCTTATGCCCACTGAACACATAAAAATCGGCATCCAGTGCCTGTACATCTACCGGGATATGGGGAATACTTTGGGCTCCGTCTATCAACACAGGAACATTGTGAGCATGAGCTATCCGAACTAATTCACTGACCGGGTTAATAGTACCCAGTACATTCGACACATGAGCAACCGACACAATACGGGTACGCGGCGTGAAAAGTTTCTCATATTCAGCCAGCGACAGTTCGCCACGTTCATTCATCGGAATCACTTTCAAGACGATTCCCTTACGTGCTGCCTGTAATTGCCACGATACGATATTGCTGTGATGTTCCATTACCGAGACTATCACTTCGTCACCTTCTTTCATCTGGCTATCGGCAAAGGTGGAAGCCACTAAATTGATGCTCTCTGTCGTCCCCCGTGTAAAAACAATTTCAGAAATACTGCGCGCATTGATAAACTTACGTACCGTTTCGCGTGAAGCCTCGTGCAGGTTAGTTGCCTGCTGCGAAAGGAAATGCACTCCACGGTGTACATTGGCATTCACCGAATAGTATTCATCGGTTATCGACTCCACTACACACCGAGGCTTTTGCGTAGTAGCCCCATTGTCCAGATAGACCAGCGGTTTGCCGTACACCGTTCGTGAAAGTATCGGAAAGTCTTCTCTGATTTTTGTTATGTCGTACATATTCAGATTTTGAGTTTTTAAGAGCCTGTTTTAAATGTTCCAATAAAGCAAGAAACTGTTTTGAATTTCTCCAAAAAGTTTTCTAGCCTTGATGCGTTCGTTCGCGTGTGCTGATTGGGAATGAGTTTTTAAGTTCTTTAATTCTCAAATCTTTTAACTACATCAACTTAAGAACTTATAAACCTAAAAACTCAAAAACTCATTTACATATCGCACATCCCTGGCACTTGTTCAGTTCGCCACGGAAACGCTTTTCTACCAGACGGTGCAGACGGTCTTTCAATGCCTCCATCCGGATACAGTCGATAACTTCACCCACAAAGGCAAACATCAGCAATAGACGGGCTTCCTTCAGGGGGATGCCACGCTGTTGCATGTAAAACAATGCATTCTCGTCAAGCTGACCTACCGTAGCACCGTGCGAGCACTTCACATCATCGGCATAAATTTCCAGCTGAGGCTGCGTGTACATCCGTGCTTCACGGGTAGCACATAAATTTCGGTTGGTCTGTTGCGAAGACGTATGCTGAGCACCTGGACGAACCAATACTTTTCCGGCAAAAGCACCTGTCGCCTGGTCGTCGAGCACATACTTAAAAAGCTCGTTGCTTGTACAACCAGGCACTTTATGGTCGATAAAAGTATTGTTATCTACCTGTTCGTTCTTGTCGGCTATTGCCATACCACAAAGGTTCACCTCGGCTCTCTCTCCCGATAGTGTCACACGGGTAGTATTCCGGGTAGTTCCATTATGCAACGTAATGCCATTCAGCAAGACATTGCTTCCTGCCTGCTGATCGACAAACAACTGATTGAAACGCACCGTACTGTTGTGAGTTTCTTCCAACTCATAAAGGTCGAATACAGCATTCTCCCCCACAAAAACTTCCGTCACTTGCGTGGAAAGGAAGTTCACATTATCCATTGCATGGTCGCATACCAGCAGCTTCGCCTGCGCATCTTTTTCTACGATAACCAATAAACGGCGGTTCACCATAAAATCAACATCGGCACGCAGGATATTTACCAACTGGACAGGCCGTTCCATCACCACGCCACTCGGGACATACATCAGCACACCGTCTTGTGCAAACATCGTGTTGAATGCGGTCAGCCCGTCTTGCGATGTATCGGCAAGCTTTCCATAATACGACTTTATCAGGTCCGGATAGAGTCTAGCCATATCCTTCAAGCTACCGAACAATACTCCTTCGGGCAATTGAGCCGAAGGATGCACATGCTTATCAAACGTGTCATTGACTACGAAATAAAGCGAAGTACTCATATTCGGCACATCACACTTGAACACTTCATACGGGTTGACAGGAAATTCCAACCTGTTCAGATTCAACCCGAAGTCGGGAGCAAAATACTTCCCCACCTCCGTATATTTATAATCCTCCTCTTTACGCGTAGGAAAGCCCAAGCGTTCGAAGTCGGCAAAAGCCTTGGCACGCGGGGCATTCATCGCCTCAGCACTGTTACGGCAGAGAAGTGCCTCATACTGCGTAAAAAGGTCGATATACTGTTGTTCCGCTTTCATACACTTACTCTCCCAATTCTTTCTTGATCCAGTCGTATCCTTTTTCTTCCAGTTCCAGTGCCAATTCAGGTCCAGCCGTTTTCACTATGCGTCCTTTATAAAGCACATGTACTATATCTGGCTTGATATAATCCAGCAAACGTTGGTAATGGGTAATGACAATGCAACTGGTTTCCGGTGTCTTCAACTTGTTCACACCTTCTGCCACAATGCGCAATGCATCGATATCCAGCCCCGAATCTGTTTCATCCAAAATGCTCAGCTTCGGTTCCAACATAGCCATCTGGAAGATTTCGTTCCGCTTCTTCTCACCACCCGAAAAGCCTTCGTTCACCGAACGGTTTGCCAACTTGCTGTCCAATTCCACTACCTCGCGCTTCTGGCGCATCAGTTTCAGGAATTCGCTTGCCGTCAGTGCAGGAAGCCCCTTATACTTCCGTTGCTCATTTACTGCCGTGCGCATAAAGTTCACCATGCTCACTCCCGGAATCTCTACCGGATACTGGAACGATAAGAACAATCCTTCATGGCTCCGGTCTTCCGGACTCATAGCCAAAAGGTCTTTCCCGTCGAAAGTGACCGAACCGCGAGTCACCTCGTATGCCGGATGTCCCACTAATACATTACTCAGCGTACTCTTTCCCGAACCGTTCGGTCCCATAATGGCATGCACTTCGCCAGTCTTCACACTCAGGTTGATTCCTTTTAATATCTCTTTGCCGTTAATCGAGGCATGTAAATCTTTTATTTCTAACATAAACTTTTATAAATTAAGAATGAAGAATGAAGAATGAAGAATCAACAGATTCCTCATCCCCCATCCCTCATTGCATATTTAATTCATCATTCTTCATTCTTAATTCTTCATTATCCTACGCTTCCCTCCAACGAAACCGAAAGCAGCTTTTGCGCTTCCACAGCAAACTCCATCGGGAGCTTGTTCAACACTTCTTTAGCATATCCGTTCACAATCAAACCGACTGCGTCTTCGGTAGAAATACCACGTTGGTTACAATAAAAAAGCTGATCTTCTGATATTTTCGAAGTAGTAGCTTCGTGTTCTACCACTGCCGTCTCGTTATGGATATCCATGTAGGGAAATGTATGTGCACCACACTCGCTACCCAACAAGAGTGAATCGCACTGGCTATAGTTGCGCGCACCATCCGCCCGTTCAGCCACACGCACCAGTCCACGATAAGAGTTCTGACTTCGTCCGGCACTGATGCCCTTGCTGACGATGGTAGAACGAGTGTTACGTCCCAGATGAATCATTTTCGTTCCCGTATCTGCCTGCTGGTAATTGTTCGTAACCGCCACTGAATAAAATTCGGCAGTCGAGTTGTCACCGCTCAGAATACAGCTGGGATATTTCCAAGTAATGGCAGAACCGGTTTCTACCTGCGTCCATGATAACTTACTGCCTTCACCTTTACAAATGCCTCGCTTGGTAACAAAGTTATATACCCCTCCCTTACCCTCGGCATCGCCGGGATACCAGTTCTGCACTGTAGAGTATTTCACTTCAGCACGGTCAAGCACCACAATTTCCACAATAGCTGCATGAAGCTGATTCTCGTCACGCATCGGAGCCGTACATCCTTCCAAATACGACACATAACTGTCATCATCTGCCACAATAAGTGTCCGTTCGAACTGTCCGGTACCAGCAGCATTAATACGGAAATAAGTAGAAAGTTCCATCGGACACCGGACACCTTTAGGAATATAAACAAACGAACCGTCACTAAACACTGCCGAATTGAGAGCTGCAAAGAAATTGTCACGATACCCTACTACCGAACCTAAGTATTTCTTTACCAAGTCAGGATGTTCGCGTACCGCTTCACTGATAGAGCAAAAGATAATGCCTTTCTCCATCAATGTTTCCTTAAAGGTAGTCTTTACCGACACCGAATCCATCACCGCATCTACCGCCATACCACTTAATGCAAGCTGTTCTTCCAACGGAATCCCCAGCTTATTGAATGTTTTCAACAGTTCGGGGTCTACATCATCAAGACTCTTCGGACCCTCTTTCTTACGTGTAGGGTCGGCATAATACGATATAGCCTGGTAGTCGATATCAGGAATCGTAAGATGTGCCCAGGTGGGCATATCCATTGTCAGCCAGTGGCGGTAAGCTTTCAGGCGGAAATTGAGCAACCATTCAGGCTCGTCCTTTTTTGCAGAGATAAGCCTTACCACATTTTCGTCCAGCCCACGATCGATAATATCGGTATGAATGTCCGTAGTGAAGCCATATTTATACTTCTCACGGGTCAGTTCTTTTACATATTTATTGGGTTCTAACTGCATAGTTCAGTCGGTTAAATGATTAGTCATATCTTTCATTGCCGGGTAGAAATAGCCCGACACATCCTTCACCGGAATATAGAACAACGATTGTTCCTTTGTGGTTCGGCCGATTAAATAATCTTCACCATCGGCAAATGCAAGGATACGAAGCACAATACTTAGCAGCAATACAAATTTCAAGCCTCCCAACCCTGCTCCCAGACACCGGTTTACGAATCCCAACCGAAGCCCTTCGGCAAGCCGGGTGAGCAACGAGCCAAGTATCAGAAAACACAAAGGCACCCCTACACCGATAAGCACGAAAGCCAAGCCACGTGCCAGTGCTACCGAGGTACCTAACGCTTCGCCTAGCCGGTCACCTACGGCCACAAACAGAGCACGCGCCAGCAACAAGCCAGCCAAAAGCCCTACGATGGAAGCCAATTGACGGATGGCACCTTTCCAAAAACCTACCGCCGCCCCCATTGCCACTATTGCCGTTATTAACCAATCCAGCGAAGACACTTCCTAATTAATAATTAATTAATACTTAACAATGAATAACTAACAGTGAACTATGAATAACGGTGAGACAAACATAGTTCCGTTATTCATAGTCCACTGTTAGTTATTCATTGATTACAACGTTTGTTTTACTTCCACTTCTTCGTAGGTTTCTATCACATCACCCACCTTGATATCGTTGCAGTTCGTAAGACTGATACCACACTCGAAGTTGGTACCCACCTCCTTCACATCATCCTTAAAGCGTTTTAAGGCATTGATGTTTCCTGTATAAATCACGATACCGTCACGGATCAGACGTGCCTTGTCGGTACGTTTCACTTTGCCGGTCTTTACCATTGCACCGGCTACCATACCCACTTTGCTGATATTGAATACCTCACGCACTTCGATAGTGGCAGTAACCTGTTCTTTCACCGTAGGAGCAAGCATACCTTCCATTGCAGCCTTCACCTCTTCGATAGCATCGTAGATGATGGAATATTTGCGGATATCTACACCTTCCTGCTCGGCAAGCTTTGCCGCACTGCCCGAAGGACGCACCTGGAATCCCACGATAATGGCGTTCGAAGCTGCAGCAAGCGATACATCCGACTCCGAAATCTGTCCTACGCCCTTATGAATGACATTTACCTGTATCTGTGGAGTAGAAAGTTTGATAAGTGAATCGCTCAATGCCTCTACCGAACCGTCCACGTCACCTTTCACAATGATGTTCAGTTCATGGAAATCACCTAATGCCAGACGGCGCCCTACCTCATCCAGTGTCAGCATCTTCTGGGTACGCAATCCCTGTTCGCGTTGCAACTGTTCACGCTTATTGGCAATCTCACGTGCTTCCTGTTCACTATCAAATACATGGAATGTATCACCCGCTGCCGGAGCACCATTCAATCCTAAAATCAATACAGGCTCCGACGGACCGGCCTCTTTCATGCGTTGGCCACGCTCGTTGAACATAGCCTTCACCTTGCCATAATATTTTCCAGCCAGCACGATATCACCTACGTGAAGCGTACCGTTCGATACCAGTACCGTAGCTACATAACCACGTCCTTTATCCAGCGAAGATTCAATGATAGAGCCTGTAGCTTTACGGTTCGGATTCGCTTTCAAGTCAAGCATCTCGGCTTCCAGCAATACCTTTTCCAAAAGTTCTTTCACACCCGTACCTTTCTTGGCCGAAATGTCCTGCGACTGGTACTTGCCTCCCCATTCTTCTATCAGGAAGTTCATCTGTGCCAGCTCTTCCTTTATCTTATCAGGGTTGGCATTGGGCTTGTCTATCTTGTTGATGGCAAACACAATGGGCACGCCTGCCGCCATCGCATGATTGATGGCTTCCTTGGTCTGCGGCATCACGTTATCATCTGCTGCAACAATGACAATCACCACATCTGTTACTTTTGCACCGCGGGCACGCATAGCCGTAAATGCTTCGTGTCCCGGAGTATCCAGAAAAGTAATGTGGCGCCCGTCCTCCAGCTTCACGTTATAAGCACCAATGTGCTGTGTGATACCGCCAGCCTCACCAGCTATCACATTCGCTTTACGGATATAGTCGAGCAACGAAGTTTTTCCATGGTCTACGTGACCCATTACCGTTACAATCGGTGCCCGAGGCTGCAGGTCTTCTTCTGCATCAGCTTCTTCCTCAACCGCCTGTGCCACTTCTGCACTTACATATTCTGTCTTAAAGCCAAATTCCTCTGCTACCAAGTTTATGGTTTCAGCATCCAGACGCTGGTTGATAGACACCATGATACCCACGCTCATACACGTAGAGATGACTTGCGTTACCGGCACGTTCATCATGTTCGCCAGTTCATTAGCTGTCACAAACTCGGTCAGCTTCAACACTTTGCTTTCCTCTTCCTGCTGTTCTTCCTGCTCCAGCTGGCGGTTCTGTATGATTTCACGTTTTTCTTTCCGGTACTTGGCAGCCTTATTCTTTCCCTTGCTGGTCAGGCGTGCCAAGGTTTCTTTCACCTGTTTTGCTACATCCTCGTCACTCACTTCAGGTTTTGCTACGGCTTTCTTAAAACGGTCTTTGGCATGCTTGCCGCCCCCTTGGGCATTCTTTCCCGATTTTCCACTACTTTCTCCACCCCGCGAAACCTGACTTGCAGCTGTATTGATGTCCACACGTTCTTTTCCTATACGGTTACGTTTCTTCTTACTGTTTGCCGTGTTATCACCATCTCCTGCTTTTTCAGTTTTTTCATCGGTTTTCCGTATTTCCTTAATAATGGCATCTTTCATCTGCCGGCGTTGCTCTTGCCGCTGGCGGTCTTTTTCCTCCCGTTCCTTACGTTTTTCTTCTTTTGTTTTTTTCTTCGGGCGAGTCGACTGATTCAGCGTAGCAAGATCAATCTGTCCCACTACATTGATTTTCGACTTGAACTCGGTAGGACGTATCTTGAATATCCCGTCTTCTGTCTTACCCTGCACATTCTGTGCCTCTATTGTTTCTTTCTTTTCTTCCATCGGCTCCGGTTTCTGTTCCTCAGCTTTTTCTTGTTCTGGTTGTTCCGGCTTTTCATCCGGCTGTGCTGCCGGTCGGGGAGCCGTCCCCGTTTCCGTTACTTCAGGCTCCGCCTGCGGTTGTACAGGTTTCACTTCCGTATCTGCCTGCTGTTCTTTTCCTGAAGCAGAAGAAACCTTTGCATCCTTTTCTTTTGCGCTTGCCTGTCCGCCTGCAGACTTCTTTCCAGTACGCAGACTGTCCAAATCAATCTTTCCTACGGGCTTGAAGCGTGGACGGCTTTCCTCTGGCACTTCTATTTCTATCATTTCAGGCTGTGCCTTTCCCCCGTGCAGGTCTTCTATCGAAACAGAAGCCTTACTACGCTCTTTATTCTGGCGTTCCTGAAATATTTTTTCCGACTCTATCTTCAAATCCTTGTCTTTGCTGAATTCTTTTACGAGTGCAGCATATTGTTCATCGGTTATTTTCGCATTCGGATTCGCTTCCACAGCATATCCCTTCCGTTGCAAGAAGTCGACCGCTGTAGCTATCCCCACATTCAAATCTCTTGTTACTTTATTCAGTCTTATCATCATTCCCTTTACAATTTACCATTTACAATTTACCATTCGGGCATTCACCGTTTGCAGTCTACCATTTCGGGACCATTTACAGATGTACAATTCTGCGCACTGTAATAAAGACAAATTGTAAATTGTAAATGGTAAATGGCAAACGTTACTGGTTGCCTTCAAACTCCGCCTTCAGTATTCTCAAGACATCGTCTACCGTATTCTCTTCCAAGTCGGCTTTCTCAATCAACATCTCACGCGGAGCGTTCAGCACACCCTTGGCTGTATCGATGCCAATGCCTTTAATAGCATTTATCACCCATTCGTCTATCTCATCCTTGAATTCGTCAAGATAGATATCCTCATCTACTGTACCTTCTTCCACCTCGCGGTATACGTCTATCGTGTATTCGGTCAGCATACTTGCCAGCTTGATGTTCATACCTCCCTTACCGATAGCCAGTGACACTTCTTCCGGTTTCAGGTACACTTCTGCCTTCTTCTCCTCTTCGTGCATCACGATGCTCGACACCTTGGCAGGGCTCAGTGCACGCTGGATAAACAGCTGCAAGTTGGCCGTGTAATTGATAACATCAATGTTCTCGCCCTGCAACTCACGCACTATACCGTGAATACGCGAACCTTTTACTCCCACACACGCACCTACCGGATCGATACGATCATCGTATGACTCTACTGCAATCTTTGCCCGTTCGCCGGGAATACGTGCTATACGCCGGATAGTAATCAACCCGTCTGCTATTTCAGGCACTTCCTGTTCGAACAACCGCTGCAGGAACATCGGCGAGGTACGGCTCAAAATGATTTTCGGGTTATTGTTCTTGTTATCCACCCGTGCTACTACGGCACGTACCGTTTCACCTTTACGGTAAAAGTCACCCGGTATCTGTTCGGTACGCGGCAGCAACAATTCGTTCCCTTCATCGTCCAACAGCAAGATTTCCTTCTTCCATATCTGGTATACCTCGGCAGCCATCACCGTACCTACACGGTCGATATACTTGTTATACAAGCTATCTTTCTCCAGCTCCAATATCTTCGAAGCGAGCGTTTGCCGCAGGTTCAGGATGGCACGCCGCCCAAACTTCTCGAAGATTACCTCATCGGTCACTTCCTCACCCACTTCATACGAAGCATCTATCTGCCGTGCTTCACTCAGTGCTATCTGTCGGTTAGGGTCGGTCAAGTCTTCATCTGCCACCACCTCACGGTTGCGCCATATCTCGAAATCCCCTTTATCGGGATTCACAATTACATCGTAATTCTCATCCGAACCGAACATCTTGGCTATCACGCTGCGGAACGACTCTTCCAGCACGCTTACCATCGTGGTGCGGTCTATGTTTTTCAACTCCTTAAATTCCGAAAACGTGTCAATCAAACTGACTGCAGGTTCTTTCTTCGCCATAACATCTATTTAAAGCTAATTAAGTATTTGGTGTATTTTATCTCATCGTATGCAAAAGCCTTGTCCTGTTCCTCCAGCCGCGGACGTTTCGCCCCTTCCGGCTTCACCTTCACTTTTATCGCAATCGTAAAACCAGCTTCGTCGGCTGCTTTCAGGATACCGGTCCATTTCTTGCCGGCAGCATCCATCACCTCTACCTCTTTACCGATATGCATCAAGTATTGTTTCAACACTTTAAAAGGCTGTCCGATACCTGCCGAACCGACCTCCAGTTCATAATCCTCTTCTTCCCGGTTCAGCCGCGACTCGATAAACCGGCTCAACTCTACACAATCGTCAATCCACACCCCTTCGGCATGGTCTATTTCTACTACGATTTTGTCATCTGGGCTTACAGAGACATCTACCAGAAAATAATCTTTCCCGTCCAGCCATTCTTCAACTATACGGGTCACTGCTTGTTTGTCTATCATGCAATATTAATAGTGAATAAAAAAAGGAGCCTTACCGCCCCTCCACCTTCTTTTTCATCTCGCCTGCAAAGATACAAATAATCTG
This sequence comes from Bacteroides sp. An279, assembly GCF_002159615.1. NCBI lineage: Bacteria > Pseudomonadati > Bacteroidota > Bacteroidia > Bacteroidales > Bacteroidaceae > Bacteroides > Bacteroides sp. An279. Next base: position 166 of record NZ_NFJA01000087.1, on the reverse strand, counting down.
ACGCACTACAAAATATAAGAATAATTATTTCATTTTTAATTCAATTTAACACAGCTGGGGCAGAGTCAACCAGCGAGTGCAACATTACGAAATATTTTTGAAAAAGACCTCAGCCGGAGTCAAGAAATTGAGTTTTTCTCTCGGTCTGGCATTAATTTTCTTCCTG
>NZ_NFJA01000086.1:0-16267 GCF_002159615.1 Bacteroides sp. An279 | reverse complement strand
GGATGAGTTTTTGAGGCATTTTCGCTTCTGTGATGAGGAAGATAGCGGGCTATCTGACGAAGAACAGGGGCGAAAAGGACCAAAAAATCGCCCAAAGCACACACGAAAACAGAGACATCAAGCCAAGAAAAACTTTTTGGAGAAATTCAAAACAGCTTCTTAGAGAAATTCAAAACTGTTTCTTGGTAGTCAGATGTTCTGGAGATGCAGTTCCAAGTGAAATCCTACTACAGCTTCAATACCCCGGCGGAAGATGTCAAGCCGGAAGTTTTCGTTGGGCGAATGGATGGCATCGCTTTCCAGCCCGAATCCCATCAAGATGGTTTTGATACCCAATATCCGTTCGAAATCACTGATAATGGGAATACTCCCTCCACGTCGTACCGCCAGTGGCTTTTTACCGAATGCCTGGGTAAATCCTTTTTCGGCAGCCTGATAAGCTGGATGCGAGATAGGGCATACATAACCCTCGCCGCCATGCATCGGAGTGACTTTGACCTGCACGTAGTCGGGGGCGATGGCATGGATGTAGTCGGTAAATAGACGTGAGATGGTTTCATGGTTCTGGTGAGGGACAAGCCGGCACGACACTTTAGCGTATGCTTTTGATGGAAGAACTGTTTTCGAACCTTCGCCGGTATAACCTCCCCAAATGCCACAGATGTCGAACGAAGGGCGGCAACTGTTCCGCTCAAGGGTGGAATAACCTTTCTCACCTTTCAGTGCACGTACACCGATGGCTGCCTTGTAGGCTTCTTCATCAAAAGGAATGCTGGCTATCATTTGACGCTCGGCTTCCGAAACAGGCTCTACATCATCATAGAAATGCGGGATGGCAATGTGTCCGTCATCATCGGTTATCTGTGAAAGAAGATTGCATAGCACATTGATGGGGTTTGCCACCGCTCCGCCGAAATGTCCCGAATGCAGGTCGCGGTTAGGACCAGTCACTTCGATTTCCCAATAAGCAAGTCCCCGAAGACCGGTTGTGAGCGAAGGAGTGTCTGCACCCAGCATACTGGTATCCGACACCAGGGTAACATCGGCACGGAGCAATTCGCGGTGTTCGTTGAGGAAAGCATTCAGGCTGGGCGAGCCAATTTCTTCTTCGCCTTCGAAGATAAATTTCACATTGTGACGAAGTAACCCTTCGCGTACGAGGTACTCGAAAGCCTTTACTTGAATCATTGCCTGTCCTTTGTCGTCATCGGCACCACGTGCCCAAATACGTCCTTCGCGTATCTCTGGTTCAAACGGTTGGCTTTGCCATAGCTCGAGTGGTTCGGCAGGCATTACGTCATAATGTGCATAAACAAGCACTGTAGGAGCCTGAGGGTCAATGCATTTTTCGGCATATACCAACGGGTTTCCTTCCGAAGGCATAATCATTGCCTTATCGGCTCCTGCTTCAAGGAGGAGCTGGCGCCAGCGTTCGGCACAGGCAAGCATGTCTTTTTTGTGTTCCGGCAAGGCACTGATGCTGGGGATGCGTATCAGGCTGAACAGTTCATCGAGGAACCGTTTTTCGTTTTCTTGAATGTATTGTTTGATTTCCATGGTTGTGCGTATTTTCATCACAGATGGCACAGCTGAAAATAACATCAAGCCTATTTGATTTCGGTGCCGTCTGTGGAGGTTTTATCATAATCGGGTAGTTTTGTTCAGTAAGTAGTAATCAAGCAGGGTCATTGCCGCCATCGCTTCTACTATGGGAACGGCACGGGGCAAGACGCAAGGGTCGTGACGCCCACGGGCTTTCAGTATGGTTTCATTTCCGTTCTTGTCTACTGTAGGTTGTTCCATCAGAACAGTGGCTACAGGTTTGAATGCAACGCGGAAATAAATATCTTCACCGTTGCTGATACCTCCCTGGATGCCCCCCGAGCGGTTGGTACGCAGGGCAATGTGTCCGTCTTGGTTGTAAAACAGATCATTTTGCTGGCTGCCTTTCCATTCCATATTGCTGAATCCTTGTCCGTATTCGAAACCTTTGGCAGCATTGATACTTAACATTGCGCTGCCAAGGGCTGCATGGAGTTTCCCGAATACAGGTTCACCCAATCCGGCAGGACATCCCTGGATAACACAGGTCACCACGCCTCCCAGTGTATCACCTTCTCCTTTCGTACGGAAAATAAGTTCTTCCATCTGTTGTGCCAGCTTGGGGTCGGGACACCGTACAGGATTACTTTCAGTGAGGTTCAGGTCGTAGTGCGTATAGTCTTCATTCAGTTTCAATGTACCTACCTGTGAGGTGAATGCCGTGATGCGTATGCCTATTTCCTTAAGGGCTAGCTTAGCAAGTGCTCCCGCTACCACCCGTGCTATGGTTTCACGTGCCGAAGAACGTCCTCCGCCACGGTGGTCACGCACACCGTACTTCTGGAAATAGGTAAAGTCGGCATGCGAAGGACGGAACACGTCCTTCATATTGTCGTAATCAGAAGAATGCTGGTTGGTGTTCCACACGACAAATCCGATGGGGCACCCGGTAGATACACCTTCGTAAATACCAGAAAGGAACTCTACGGCATCGGGTTCTTTACGGCCGGTGGTAATGGTTGATTGTCCCGGCCGGCGTCGGTTTAATTCTTGTTGCACAAAGTTTTCGTCAATAGCAATACCGGCGGGAAATCCGTCAATGACACCACCGATGGCTTTGCCGTGCGATTCGCCAAAGCTGGTCAGTCTGAATATGTTTCCAAAAATGTTGCTCATAAGTAGATAAGTTTATTCGTTCGTTAGAGGCTGCTTCTGTGAACTCTTGTGTCTCTTTCTGTTCTTAGGTTTTCATGTCAGAATTTACTTCCGGCTCCTCCACCTCCGAAATCTCCACCTCCAAAGCTTCCGCCGCCGAAGCTTCCGCCGCTATGTCCACCTCCACCGAAGAACGGACCACCCAGAAAAGGCCAGCCATTTCCTCCACGATGATGGAAATCATCGTCATCACGTATACGACGCTGTTTACGCACTACGTTTCCACAATGTCTGCATACGTAAGTCACTTCGTCGGTGTGATAGCCTGCTGTCCGCGAAAGGGTCTGCACAGAGACTTGCCGGAGGGTGTGTTTATGACATTTCGGACAGCGTTTGCGCTGGCGTGCATTCAGCCATAAGAACAAAGGTACTAAGATAAAACAGCAAAAGAAAATGCTGAACAAAAGAAAGGTATCATCGTCTTCTGGAGCTTGAAGCGGTTCGCCTGTCCCGTTCAGCTGGGCGCGTATGGCATGGATGCCTGCCAGCATACCTGCATCCCAGTTGCCATCCTTGAAGTAGGGATTCATGTAACGCACCTGTATTTGCTTACATGTGGCGTCAGGCAGGTCGCCTTCGATTCCGTATCCTGTGGCAAACTGTATGCATCGTTCGCCTGTAACGAGCAGGACGACCAACCCGTTGTCTGTCTCTTTTTGTCCTATTCCGTTTTCCCGTCCCAGCCGGTAGGCAAAGTCAAAGCAGTCTCCTCCTTCTATTTGCCCTACAGCTACCACAAGGGTTTGTATTCCTGTTTCATGCTCAAGGGCATAAAGAGTAGAGTCGATGGCACTTACTACAGCAGGGCTTAAGATACCATCGGGGTTGCTCACGTAGCGGCGTGCGTCTTTCAGATGCACCAAAGGGATGTCTTCTACTTTGTAGATGCGGCTTTGCGCTTCTGCCAAGGCAAAAGACAGAAACAGGAAACCGAGCAGAAACAGTTTTTTCATACGCAGAAATTAAAACTTTACTTCGGGCGCTTTCTCACTCCCTTCTTCTGCTTCAAAATAAGGACGTTTCTCGAATCCGAACATGCTGGCAAAGATGTTCTTGGGAAACCGGCGTATGGTAGTATTGAATTTGCGGGCTGTTTCGTTGAATTTACGCCGCTCTACGCTGATGCGGTTCTCTGTACCTTCTAATTGAGCCTGAAGGGTCTGGAAGTTTTCGTTCGCCTTCAGTTCGGGATAATTTTCAGTTACGGCAAGCAGGCGTCCCAGCGCACTTCCTATCTCGCCTTGAGCACGTTGGTAGGCAGCCAGCTTTTCAGGGGTCAGGTCATCGATGTCAACCGACATTTGGGTAGCTTTGGCACGTGCCGATACTACGGCATCAAACGTTTCTTTTTCATGTGCGGCATATCCTTTGACGGTGCTTACAAGGTTAGGAATCAGGTCAGAGCGCCGCTGGTATTGATTTTCCACGTTGCTCCATGCCGTCCCGACTTCTTCTTCCTGTGCCACCATCGAGTTGTATGATGAAACACTGTATCCTATCAGTACGACAAGAATCACGATTACGATAATCCACGTTTTTTTCATAAGATGCATTTTTTGTTTTTTGATTCATATTTTCGGCAAACATACGAAAAATTTCAATAATTGCCAATGAATCGCTGATAATTGTCATGTACATCGTGGCTAACTATGACTATTCATCAAGGCATTGGTTTTAATATGCGGTATAGATTTGTGCATTTCCTCACCACAGACACGGACACAGATTCTATTTTAATGTGCCAATGAATAATAGGGCAATGTGCTAATTTATTTTCACATTAGCATATTGTTTATTGACCTATTCTTCTGTGTCCCTTTGTGGTACTCTGTGGTGAGGAAATGCACTGTTTCATACCGCGCAAAGTATAAAAAGCCGGCGCGCATCCCTGCGAACCGGCTTCGAGATTACTAATTTAAGTAAAATGTGTGGGGACGCTTCCCCATTATCTATTGATATAGATATAAAAATGTTTCTTATAAGCAAAAGTATTATTGTCCTGGATTGGGGTCACGAACACAGCGGATAGGGCCGGCGACTGATTTGACATAATACATCGGAAATTCGAATTCAAAAATATGAAAGAGTCTTGCAGTATTATGAATATGTAAAATATTTACCCGGTTACCACTGTCTGTAGTAGCATTATGGTAATTCCCGCAAGTTCCAACTCTCATGCCATATCCATCGCCTACACGAGTTCCTTGATTAGGAAAATAAGTGTAACCATTCCCGTTTTCTCCTTTCCAACTTTGCATATAAATATAAGTACCCCACCAAGATGGATTCCAATCTGGTGCCGGATAATTATTGACCTCATCCCAATTCGTGGGATTAAGTCCTGTTTTAGTAAATCCTAACCATAACTCGCCAGGTGCTGTTCTCCAACCATAGGGACAAGGGTCAAAAATCGTTTTTGAAGATCCATAATTATCATATATATGTACATTCCTTTGTGAGTTAATCGTGTATTTTTCCATGCTACCATCATCTACGGGCGGTAATCCTCCCCATAGTCTGTCATCATGTACGTGATTCCAATCCCCTTCCGCAACATAATTTAAAATATTTTCTACATACTGTTCTCCTTTCATAACTCCTTTTGTTCCACATATAAAAACAGTGGGATGCTGAATCGCATAACATACAGGATTAGGCAATTTTAACATATCAATTCCTGATATTGAATGAAAAAGCTGGGTCGGGTCTACATCCGAAGTCATCCCCACAACTTGTTTATTGGAATTATCATAATATTCTCCTACATTTTGAACCGTATAGTTTCCAGGATTTCCTTTTAATACAGGAGGAAATGGGTCTTTCCGTCCCCATTGATATAACATCCCAAAAGGTTTTGTGTCTTGACCGTTTTCCGGCTCATTAGCCAATGCCCCTAAGTTGCAAGACATGACTTCCAATCCGGAAGTTCGAGGCCGATCAGGATAAATCCCATTACTATCCCACTCATAAGTTGTATACCTGACGGCATTGCTTAAATTGGCAGGGTCATGGTCTGTTACCCAAATATGCCATGACCAAATAATCTCATCGTACTTGTTGTAAGCAGCTATTAAGGCATTGCCTTCTGTTTTCGTTTTAACATAGATTTTTTGTGTCTCTGGATTATACCAAACAAGGTCTCCCTTAGAGTTGTCACCAATAGCATCCTTTGACTGCCAGATAATCTCCACTTTGTCAATGACTTTTTTCCCTGTTTCGTCATTTACATCCAGATAATCTTTGAAGCTGTAACCTCCCCCTTTTTCTTCACGATAATAAGGCTCGAACGAAAGCAAATTGCCTGGTACTACGACAAAACAATTAGAGGAAGGTATATGCACATCTTTATCCGAGGTTATGTTAATGGTTACATTATAAATACAATTCCGTTTAATATTGAAATCTGTTGTTACATTTCCTCCAGGATAAACGACATAATTGGGTTGTGTATTCTCTCCAGTATCCGGATCTTCTCTATCTACTTCAACAGTCAATCGAAGGGCTTTTGCCGGAGCATTTCCTTCATTTTTTCCTGAGTTATTATCTTCTTCTATGATTCCTTGCATATTTTCCGGAACATATACTATATGTTCTTCTTCACCATTTAAATCGAAAGTCGTTGCTTTCCAGTAATAAAATGTGTTTCGATAGTCTGTTTTATCATTACCTTCTCCTGTCCGTGCAGTCACTTTGCTGGCTTTAGGGATTCGGCTGATACCTATAGAACGCAATGTCATATAATCAAAGCTTATATCTGCTTTTACACACAATTTGGCAAACATACGGGTGACGGGAATAGTAACTTCATTCGTTGCCGTTCCACTTTCTTCATTAATTGTTACATTGTCTTTATATCCTGTCATCGGAATGGAAAGGCTTTGTCCTTCATTCGTAAATTGGGGTTCTAAATTATATAATTCTTGGGCTTCTAAATTTGCACGAGAACTAACATCTGTTTTATCGGTTATCCAGTTCGGTTGGTTGGTATTTGCCACTATATAAACGGTAGACGTGATGTTGGGCTTCAGCCACACTTGAAGGTTATCCAGTTCCGACTGATCAGCAATAGTATAATAACGAGGATTGATAAGCAGATTTTGATTCTCTGTTGCATCAAATTGAAATACCCAAATATCATGGATAGCTCTTTCCGCCTCTGTATCTTCTTCCGGTACTCTTGAATCAGATTGTACATTAACTTCAAAACTATTAACAGCCAATTTGAGAGATGCCAATGTCAATTCCCCTTCTTCAAAATTAGAAGAAGTTTCTTTATCTGCTGCCAATTTTTCTTCGGAACAGCTTCCTAACAGAATATTTGCACATAATATTGCAGAAAGAAATACAAGATACCTCATAAACATTAGAAATAAAATTCATTATTAAAAACTTTTTCCCAATCATTCACTTCAACCGCCAAATTTCCTTTGGGGTCTATCGTTACATTGAAACGGTAAAGGTGGTTGCGGGTAATATCAAAAGATGTTTTCTCAATATCTGTTTGATCATCCGCAAAGTGAATGACAAAATCTTTCTCATCCGTTTCCGTTTGAATATCAAAGCGAAGTTCGATATAAGCGGCATTGGCCCCCTTCGATGTATTGTCATACTCCGGGACATAAGCTATCCATGTTTCTTTTTTATTGTCTGATTGGGTTTGTAAAAAAGGGATAGTCTTATTGATTGAACCCTCTTCGTTCTGGTCTCCAATCAAATGCAAAATGTGCCCGTTCTGTGGATATGCACCATTCATAGGCGCACAATAGCCTTTTGAATTATAGCCATGAAGGGTTACATGGCTAAAAGACATCTCTTCCGTGTTCAATTCGTCTTCTTTGTTCAGCACCACTTCCACTTTCGCCATGGCACGAAGCAATGGGATAGATTCTTCTAACGTGATGGTTCCGCCATACTGAACCGGTACATCCTCGTATTCGTTGACACCATAGAAAGGGATAAGGTTCTCTTCGCCCAGTTTAAAAGACTTAATCTCGAATTGTGCCCAATACGCATTGCAAATCGTTTCAAGTTTGCTTTCTGCTTCAGGTTCTTCGTAATTTTCCCAATTCGCCAAAACAACTATCTTGAAATCCATTGTATTAATTGTATTATTTGATGCACGTTGGAGGACATCCTCCGGCACTTCCCCTTCCACGCTATACAACGTGTATTCAGTCGCTTCAGCCATTACGGTTTTGGATGGAATAAACCGGGCAATATAGTTGTTGTTTGTATCGAAGAAATAGATCCGATAACTGTGTACATCATCGAAATTGATGTAGTTTTCATACTTGCTGCCTGCTTCAAAACAAGACGTCATGCGTGTCGTACGGGCAGATGCGTCCATAGGCAAGGAAAGCTGTAACTGGAGTTTTACGCTCCTTTCCTTGCTGTTGCCGTCTGCCTCCATTTCGTCCGTACAGGCAAAACAGACGAACGCCAGCAAACATGCACCTATATAGAGAAACCATCTTTTCATATCCGTACGTTAAAATTCGATTACCATTCCATTCAGCCGGACTACCCAGCCGTTTACCACAATTTGTGTCTTCAGCCATTCCCCACGGTCATCCAAAAAGAATATCAACGACCATTCACTTTCACGGTCCAAGAACTCTTGTTCACCCATTTCGCTGTATGCGTCGCTTTTCAACAACAATAAATAATCAATCAGCGGAATGTCTATGATATTTTCCCCGTCGGATGCACGCCGGATGGACAAGCGGGGACGATGGCTTTCCTCTTTTACCAGCCTTGAGGTGGAAAACTCGGCGTATGCCACCGTCACCCCTCCTTCATCCTCGCCTACAGACTGGCATCCTTGCGACCACGGCAAATAAGTAGCCGTTCCGTTAGGTGTCAGATTGTTGCTGCTGTCAAACAACGTGTTGTCATCGGTCACGGCGAAGGTGAAGTCTTCATCCGATAAAGGTTTCCCGTTGACCTGCTGAAGTACCACACGGATGTTGTTGGTGTTTTTCATCAGGCGGAGCGTGACCTCTTTATAAGCATTCACCTCTACCTTGCCTTCTGCCGTCCCATAATAAAAATCGTGCAACTTTTGAGCGGACGTAAGGTTATCGTGCATCATTTCGACCGACAATTCCGACCAGTGCGTTCCCGGCTGCGGTTCTTGTCCCACCGCAAAAGAATGAGCCTGACAAGCCAATCCGCCATAAGCGATGAAACGGTAATCTCCTTCCTCCAAGTCAATCTGCATGCGATAATCTTCACGGCTCAGCACATCGGTGGTTTCCGTACAAGTGGTGACGTGTTTCCCCTCGCTGTCGAACACATAAAGGGTTACACAATCTACCTTTGCCGGAAAGGCATTGGCGTATTCCATATTGTAATCGTAAACAAAATGCAGGGAAACGCCAGTAGGGCAAGGCTGCAAGTCATCGTCATAGACCGTATTGCATGAGGATGACGCGAAGGCTACAAATGCGGCCAGCAATGCCGCACCTGCAACCGGGATTATACTCCGTTTCATTCGTTACTTGTTTTTATTAGAATTCAATATTATTGATGCGTACTACCCAGGGAAGAACCTCCACTGCCACTTTAAAGTAAACATCGTCTTCTTCGTCCGGGTCTTCCGGATTTTCCTGGTCGGGGTCATCACTCGGGTTTGTAGGATGACCGAACTTGTTCACTCCCGTTACGCTCAGCTTATACACATTGTTGCGCACAACGGCAAATTCCATGGGACCCATGGAACCGTTATTTTTGTTATCGTTATGACGGTTCCAATAATAATAAAGCACTTCGTACTTTTTATTGGCATTCGGCTTGAAAATGGTGAAACCGGCAGCTACGGCTTTAGCGTCTGTGTAATCACCACCTTTTGTTGCTTCTTTATAAGCAGCAGCCAATAAGGGATTTGCCAAAGTTGTATTATCACTTTCCTTAAGTTCTGCGGCTTCTTCTACGTTCTCCCATGTACCCCACAGGATGTTATCGAATACATAAACGGGGTTTTCCCCATTCAATAAGTTTGCCTTATCACCTTTACCTTGGATTTCTCCTTTGAACACAACCCCGGTAGTGATGCCTTTCTTCTGAAGACCATCATCCGTGCCTTTAGGTATCGTGTTTTCGGTAGCGTAACGCCAGATTTTGTAATCGCCTTTTGTGCCATCCGCATTCCAGCTATTATCCGTATCTGCTGTTCCGCTTGCTCCTGTAACATCCGCAATTTTGTCCCAATCATAAGTCGAAGCACCGGCATCATTAGGCTGGTAAGTATAATAGAAATGGTCAGATTCGCTGCCTGAAGAATAAGAACTTTTCCAGTCTGCATCCGTATCTACCACATAATTCGTTTTCGTTTCAGTACCACCAATGGTAGCATTCGTACTGGTTCCATCAGCAGATACCCGTCGCAGGTAATAGAACTCTTTGCTTAAGTTTACCAATGCCATATCCGTTAAAGTTATTGTTACTTCCGGATCTCCGTTTTCATCTTCCATTAACGTATAGGTTTCGTTAGCAACCGATGATTTATAATCAAAACGGGCGGCGGCACGCTCTACCTTGATAGTCTCTAAGTCAAAGGGATTGGATTCCACCTTATAGTTATCTAAATTGGCAGGCAAAGTCCGCTCATAATCGTCATCTGCATTGGTCATTAAAAATTTATTTTTAGTCCAAATAGTTGCATTCGTTGCATCAGTCAATTTATAATAGTCCTTATTTACATCGAAAGTTGTTGCTTTTGTAAGTTCCTCCGTTGGATTACAATAAACATAAACATTTACAGATTTTCCTGCAGAACTTGTCAATTCCGTTGTCTTGAATGGAACCACATAAGTGGTATTATTGGCAGAAGAAGGGGTTACTACAGAACTTTTCGCTATAAACTTATCATACGTGCTTCCTTCTGTAGCATCTGTGATTACCACCAAAACTTCTGAAACCTGGTTTTCGTAATCCTTTCCGATTTCCACTCCTGCATCCGAACCACCGCCTATTTGCGTAGTGCTGCGCGATACTGCCGGAAGTTCCAGATTGAATTGCATAAACACTTGGCTTGTGCTTTCTTCTGTACTTCCTCCGTTGTTTGTTGACAAGTCAACCTCATCGCTACATGCCGAAAATGCCGTAGCGATACCCATTGTCATGAATAAATAACTCCACTTCATAATCAATTTTCTTTAATTTTAATTTACTATCCGGTTAAAATTCACTTCTTCATCCTTTCTATTTGGCGCAAAGCGTCATCGGCTTCCGCTATTCCTCCAGCCTTCGCTTTTTGTAGGTAAACGGACGCTGCATCATATTCGCCTCTTAATGCAGCCAGTATGCCACGCGCGTACTCAGCCGATGCGCCCTCCCCTGCCTTCTCTAAATAACGGGCAGCCCCTGCGGTATCGTTCCGCTGCATTGCCGCATTCGCCGCATTCAGGTTTGCCGCCTCGTCATCGGGGAAAAGGCGTACCGCCGTTTCAAACACTTCATTGTATTCCTTGCTGCCTGTTCCGTAAGTCTGCGCCACGGCATACATCTCTTGCAGCGAAAGCTTTTGCGGCTCTTTCCAAATCAGCTTCCGGGCTTCCTCCACATCGAAACCGCGTACGGTATACGCCACTACATAATCGGAATGACGCAAAGCCGGGAAACAGTCGCGCAGCAACGTGCGGTATGCTTCGGGATATTCCGTACGCAAACGGCGTTCTTTGGCATCGGCTTCCAAACCGCTGTCTATCAAGCTGAGCAACGCATCCTTTTCGGGCAAGCTGCCCTTTGCAATGTAAGCACGCAGACCTTCCCAGTCTTCCGGCTCGTAATCTAACCGGAACAAGGAAGCATCGAGCGGATATTCCTTTTTCAGATAGTCTACCAGCGAGCGGGTACGCGCCTCTGCCAAACGGCTGTTGTTGGCATACGAACCTTCGGGCGAAGCATAGCCTTTGATGGTAATGTTGTTGATGGACACGTCAGCATCGCCTTTGATGCGGTTGATGGTGTTTTCTATCTTTGCCAGTTCCGACCGGTTGCCGCGATAATCGGGACGTATGTCGGTCTTGTTGACGGGGAAGTCAACGTAGGCTGCCCCTTTCTCGTGGCGTGTCTTACGGGTTTCCGCCTGTGGGCTGACGTAGACAAAGTGTGGCGTAAATACAGCCGGTGTAAAGTCTTGTTCGGCAAGCAGGCGGTTGCGGTCCGCCAACACTTCGCGCAAGCATCCGCATGAATCTTCGTCCAGATATACTTGCACCAGTCCCGGACGTTCCGCTATGGGGACGGCTGTCTGGTAATGCAGGTGTTGCGTCGTGCCGTTATAACGTCGTATCACTTGCGTCATCGCACTCCTGCCGGTGTTCCGTTGCCACTGAATGTATTGCCTGCGCCCCATGACGTCTACTCCGGGCAGGCGGACAATTGCCGTATCCATACGGAGGGAAGGCAATAAAGAAACCGAACGGTTTGCCGGAAGATGCAATGCCGAGAAGTCCATATCCATCTGTACACGAAGCGAATCTCCAGCGACAGACAGACTGACATCGTTGACCGTAATTCTTCCTTTCAACCCTTCTTGCGCCTGTGCCGTTCCGGCAAAAGCCAAGAGGAAACCGATATAAATGATTGTTTTCTTCATACGCATTGCAGATTAAAAGACATAAATCAGGCTGAGAGCCAACTTGGTAGGGCCAACATAATGATGGGGCTTATCCCGTTCGTACGTCTCACCACATGTGGCGCAGTCGTACTTATCGTATTGGGAATACACGTAACCGATACCGATTTCCGCCTCTACGCTCCAATGCTTGGAAAGCATCCATTGGTATCCGTAGGCAATGCCCACTCCCACCATCCATCCTTCGAAACGGTAATCTTTCAGCTTGCCGAAATCGGTGCCCAAGAAAGTGAAATCGGTATCCCAGTTGCCCATGTTGTAGATGCCGCCCAAGAGGTGCGCGCCTACAAAGTGACCGTTAAAGGCTTCGCAAAACCAATAGCGCGCCTCGGGCTGGACAACAAGCTGTTTCCACTTCTTGTTGTCGGAAAAGGTCCACGGATTCCAATTCGCGGATACATCCAATGTCCACTGTGGGGACATACGGACTTCCGCTCCCAAATTCATGGTCGCGGTCATATCGTACAACAGATTGGTCTTCACCGCCCAATTTTGCGCTGAAACCGAGAGTCCTATGCACGACAAAAGGACGAATAACAAACGCTTCATAGCATATCTATTTTTATTTATACTCTATCAAAACGGGAACTCAGCCGGACTATATTATATTAAGGTATATAGGCGGCTGTCTGTAAATCTGTATATATCTTTTATCGCGAGCAAAGATATACATATTATTTTATAACAGCAATAGGCTAATATATTTTTTTTCAAAAAAATAAAAGAATGAATGAAAAGGCTGATTATCCGCGAGCAGGCAAGTGGTTTTCTGCAAACAGTTACCTAAGTTTTATATTCCGGCTGGCGGAATGTATATTCCACGGGCTGGAATATACGTTCCACGGCGTGGAATGTACGTTCCAGCCCATGGAATATAAAACTTTTGTAACTGCCGCAGGGAAACAAATGCCATATGCGGCGTAAATATATTTATCCGCTGCGTGTTTTATTAGGAATTAAGTGCTATCTTTGTCTGCAGGAAACAAAATGTGAAAATGATTATTGAATATCCGCAAACATCCCATGTAGGGGCGGGGTTAGCCCACCCGTATGCATCCACGTAAATGTTTTCGGGCAGGCAGACCCTGCCCCTACATGTGATGTTGCAAAATCCAATAAAACCGAAGCCTTCATTCCACATCTGTTATCCGGTCGGTATCCAAGTCAATGTAAAAATGGATGCTCGGCTCTCCATGCAGGAAGCATTCGAATATATCGGCTATCTCACACAGACGGGTTGTCAACTCATCGCCGGCACCTGACCTGCGCACAGCCTTGAACAACTCATCGTACTCCTTCAGGCGCTTATCCGAAATCTGACGTAAGGCTAACTTATCGGCATAACGCAAACGGTACAAATCGACAATCACATCATGTCCCGTCCAGTCGGTTCCCCATCCAGTCTGTGCTTCCTTGCCTGTCACATACGTCCAAAGCTGCGCTCCATTCATAGTTACCATTTTCTGACGCACTATCTCCGGGAGGTCTTGCGGTATGAAACGCACACGCACCAAGTCGCGGAACTGCCAGTCACAAAACTCCGCATAGCTTTCTGATGCCAGTGCTTCCCTACTCCATACCGGAAACTTACCTGCCTGCCTGTCATAAGCATATTCCTTCTCATACAAACCAAACAGACTGTCGAAACCTGGGACACTATCCAGCAATACCGTTTCCACTTCGAAATGTTCCGCATCTTCAGCTGTAAGAATCTTATAAGCCGGGACACACGTAGCAATGGAGGGTACCTGAATGTTGTACAAACATTTGCCATTCTTTCCGCGCATCACTCCCGTATCATTTACATGCATGTGTCCTGCCACGTGCAGCCTGATGCCGGCTTCCAGAAAGGCTTCTGTCACTTCTTCGTCCGGCACCCGATGCAAATCGAATTTCCTGCTTCCCCAAGCCTTGCGTACTAATCCGGAAGCTCCATCGTTGAAATCCACTAACGGATAATGCGAATAAGTCACCAAAATTTTATTTCTTCGCTTCGCCTCGGCTACCACTTTCCGTACCCACGGAAGCAAAAAAGCCTTATGTTCCAATACATTATTATAGCCTACACTGGAGCCTTGGTAAGTCTGTACGCCGTTTTTCACCGCACCGGGCAGATAGACTCCTCCGTCAATGGCAAGCAACCACAATCCCTGTACAGGCTCGACCAAATAACTGGCATCCGTAGCCTGCAAGGAATCGCACAATGTATATTGCCGCCGGTCTAAAGCCCCTTCGCGCAAGGCTTCCTGATAATTATAATCTTCGTACCGGTAGGAAGTAAAAGGGGTTTCCCAATACACATATCCGGGTTGGGGATAAAATCCAAATGCTGCATAGCAGTGCATCTCGTCGGCATATCCCGCACATCGGTTTTCCTGTGTAGTACGGCTTCCGTCGGCACGGAGAAAACCTTGCTCCTCATTTTGCATACCGAACGGACGGACTGGGTCATGATTTCCCGTCGTCACAAAAAACTGTATGCCGTACCGCCTATGATAAGTATCGAGTATCTCCCTGATTTTTTCCTGATTGACAAATTGACCGTTATCAGTCAAGTCCCCGGGAAGCACTGCCAGCGTAATGCCCCTCCTTGCCACATCATCAAGTGCTGCTATCAAGGCGTAATAGTTTTCATTAAACAAGCGGGTGGACTGCACCTGCATTTCCATCGAACGCACCAGTTCGGGATGGTCTGCAATGTTTTGGATATGCGCATCGGATATAAAAGCTACCCGCTGTTGGCCGACGGCAGTCAGACTCCCTCCACTTAAAAAGAGCAAAGCCCATAAATAATTACGAATCTTCATAAGTAGATGTTGATAATAAGCGCGACAAAGATACAAATTCTCTTCTTCTGTTTATCACTATCACACAAATTATATTACCTTTGCCTGCTACTAACCAATACTTTTCTTTTATGAAATACATTGAAGTTACAATGAAGGCACAACCGTGCAACGAAACCATTACAGATGTGCTGGCGGCATTGACAGCGGATATCGGATTCGAAAGCTTCGTACCCTGCGAAGAAGGAATGCAGGCCTACATCCCCAAAGCGCTGTTCGATGAAGAAGCATTAAAAAATGTGCTGACTGATTTCCCGATTCCCAACGTGTGTCTCTCCTATACCCTTACCGAACCGGAAGATAAAGACTGGAACGAAGAATGGGAAAAGAATTTCTTCCAGCCCATCGTGATAGACAACCGTTGCGTGATACACAGCACCTTTCATACGGATTACCCAAAAGCCGAATACGACATTGTCATCAATCCGCAAATGGCTTTTGGAACAGGGCACCACGAAACCACCAGTTCCATTCTTGCCGAACTGCTGGATGCCGACCTGAAAAACAAATCGGTACTTGATATGGGATGCGGCACATCCATTCTTGCTATCCTTGCCAGTATGCGCGGAGCCAATCCGGTAACTGCCATCGACATAGATGACTGGTGCGTAAACAATTCGCGCGACAACATTGCCTTGAATCACATAAACAACATCCATGTAGAACTAGGTGACGCTTCACTGCTGAAAGGACGCAAACCTTTTGATGTCATCATAGCCAACATCAACCGTAACATCCTGCTTGCCGACATGCCTGCATATACAGCATGTATGCATCCGGGGTCGGAACTCTATATGAGCGGATTTTATATAGAAGATATTCCTGCCATCCAAGAAAAAGCCGAAAGTCTGGGTATGGAATTTGTACATTACCGAGAAAAAAACCGCTGGGTAGCCGTAAAGTTCATCAAGCGAATCTAAGAAGCTGTTTTGAATTTCTCCAAAAAGTTTTTCTTGGCTTGATGTATCCGTTTTCGTGTGTGCTTTGGGCGATTTTTTGGTCCTTTCCGCTCCTGTTCTTCGTC
>NZ_NFJA01000085.1:0-16662 GCF_002159615.1 Bacteroides sp. An279 | reverse complement strand
GGTAGATTTTCAGGCTTTCTTCGTAGCTGTCGTATTCGGTCTTGGTGAACTTGGCAATCTCAGCGGCTTCGAAGAGTTTGGTGAAGATGCGTTCCTGCAGGGCTTTGGGGCGTTCCATCAGGCGTGAGAGGTTGCGCAACACGAAGAGCCATTTCTCGAACATGCCGTTCAGTTCTTCTTCGCTTTTATTGAACTTGGGCATTTCCAGGTAAATGAATGTCAGCTTGTCATAAAACACTTCTTTGGTCCGGGTGTCCATGAGCTTCACTTCGTGGTGATAGAAATCATCGCTCTGCTCGTCGAAGGTGAAGTTGAGGATGCCGATGACATATACGGCTTTCAGCCGGTAGTTCCATTCCTTTATCATTTGTTGGTCACGAATAGGAAATGTTGTATAGAATAGAATCCTGTCCTTGAAGAACTGTTGCTCTCCGTGCTGCATTTCTACCAGTATTTTCTCTCCGTTTTCGTTTTCGCAATACACGTCGAACACCGCCTTGCGGTCTGCCTCGCCGGTGCCTAAATGCTCCGTATTGAGGTAGGTCAGGTCTTTCACCACTTCCTTTCCGTGCAGGAGGCTGTTGATGAAGCTGATGAGCAGGTCCTTGTTGATTTCGGTGCCGAACAGTTTCTTGAATCCGAAGTCGGTGTAGGGGTTGACGTATCTGTCGCTGAGTTCTCTGCTGTTCATAAGTCGATGTATTTTAGGGATGTGACGTTTGCAAAGATAATGGTTACAAATTACATTTCCCCATTCATTTGGACAAAATTTGTTCATTAGAAACATTTCCCATGCATTTCCCATGCACTTCCTCTCTCTTTTATAGAATTTTTGAGAATATTTCCTAAAAGCTCCTGCGAATGGATTGCAAATCCGCTTTTTCAATTACGAAGGCTTACACATTCGGCATCACAAGCAAGCTTTGTTTTCTCCGCAATATAACTGCATCGCTTGTAAGATTATTAATCTTACAGCGTGAAGATTAATAATCTTCCGGCATGAAGATTAATAATCTTACAAGCAAGTCAGCTATGTGTTGATTTTATCGTGTGCTGATTCGGGATGAGTTCTTGAGTCATTTTCGTTTCAGTGATGAGGATGATAGTAGTATCTGACGAAGAGTAAAAACGGAAAGTTTTGAAACCGGATGCCGTAAGCTGCTTGTCGTAAACTTGCCGGCCGGTATTTGTTTACCAAAACTTGTTCAGTTCGCGGTTATATTCGAATCCTGCAGCTTTTAAGGTGTTTACAATGACCTCTTCGTTTACGTTCATATCTTTGCAAAGAGCGTCAAGTGAAGGGTAAAAGTCACGCAATTTGGTGTTGATGAAACTGAAAAGCATCATCGGGTCTTTGGGTAATTCCATGATAGTTTATGTTTTTTGTGGTTCATTTGATGCTGCAAAGTTAATGGTTTCTTTAATAGGATGTTCTTTTTCTTGTAAAAATCAGGAACTGTTTTGCATGTATCGTGTGTTTTTGTGATAAGATTGTCCGTGTGGCACGTCGGGTTGGTGCTCATAATAAATAATTGCTAAACTTTTCAGTATTAGTCCTGTTAACTCAGGAAAAAATCGTACCTTTGCGCCATTAATGATCATTATTTCGAATCAAAAACTACTAGTAGCATTATGATGGAACTGGATTTGCTCACCGCCATCTCTCCAATAGACGGGCGGTATAGAAATAAGACAGGTGCTTTGGCTGCTTATTTTTCCGAGTATGCACTGATGAAATATCGTGTGCGCGTAGAAATAGAGTATTTTATTACGTTGTGTGAATTGCCTTTGCCTCAGCTGGAAGGCTTGGATGCGGCACGTTTTGATTCGCTGCGCGACATTTACCGTAACTTTTCGGAAGCGGATGCAGGTCGTATCAAGGAAATTGAAAGCGTGACGAACCATGACGTGAAGGCTGTGGAATATTTTATCAAGGAGCAGTTCGACCGCTTGGGAGGGCTGGAGCCGTATAAAGAATTCATTCATTTCGGACTGACTTCGCAGGATATCAATAATACTTCAGTGCCTTTGTCTGTTAAGGATGCACTGGATGAGGTGTATTATCCACAAATCCAAAAACTGATAGAGCAGTTGGAAGTGTATGCCGAAGAGTGGAAGGATATTCCGATGTTGGCAAAAACTCACGGGCAGCCTGCTTCTCCTACCCGTCTGGGCAAGGAAATCGAGGTGTTTGCTTATCGCTTGAAGCGTCAGCTGGCAATGTTGAAAGCTTGTCCGGTTACAGCAAAATTTGGTGGCGCTACCGGAAATTATAATGCGCACCATGTGGCTTATCCCGAAATAGACTGGAAGGCATTCGGTAATCGTTTTGTAGCAGAAAAATTGGGCTTGGAACGGGAAGAGTATACTACGCAGATTTCGAATTACGATAACTTGGGTGCTATCTTTGATGCAATGAAGCGTATCAATACAATCATGATCGACATGAACCGTGACTTTTGGCAATACATTTCGATGGAATATTTCAAGCAGAAAATCAAGGCGGGCGAAGTCGGTTCGAGTGCGATGCCTCACAAGGTGAACCCGATTGATTTCGAGAATGCGGAAGGAAATCTGGGCATGGCGAATGCAGTGCTTGCGCACTTGTCGGCTAAATTGCCGGTGTCGCGTCTGCAACGCGACCTGACCGACTCTACGGTATTGCGCAACATCGGCGTTCCGTTCGGACATACGATTATCGCTATCCAGAGTTCTTTGAAAGGTTTGGGCAAGCTGTTGCTGAACGAACACAAGATATATGAAGACCTGGACAATTGCTGGAGCGTGGTGGCAGAAGCCATTCAGACGATTCTGCGCCGGGAAGGGTATCCTCATCCTTACGAGGCATTGAAAGACCTGACACGTACCAATCAGGTTATCAACGAGGCTTCTATTAAAAATTTTATTGAAACATTGAATGTGAGTGAAAGGGTGAAGCAGGAACTGCGTGCGATTACCCCTCACAATTATACAGGAATGTAAAAAACGTTGACTAGACACGAGGTACCAGTTGACAAAGTTTTTGGTTGCAAGAAATGAAACCTGGTTTTCTGGTACCTTGTCAATTCGTTAACTAAAGAAATAACGCCCGGGAAGGGTATAATCATTAATTTATAAAAAGCAAAAAGAATATGGCAGAGAAAGAAAACAGACAAGAAGGGGGAAACACCCCGTCTGGCCGTGATGGTTACAAATCGTACAACAGAGAAGGGGCTGGCAAGTATAATCGGAGTGAAGGAGGAAGTGCGTACGGACACCGTCCCCGTTTTAATCCTAATACAGAAGGTCGTCCGCAACGCCCGTATCGTCCGCGCTATGAGGGTGGGCAGCAGAATGAAGATGGCGGTTACCGTCCGCAACGTTCTTCTTATACGCCCCGTTATAACCGAGACGACAACGGTGAGCAGCGCCCATATCGTCCGCGTTATAATGGTGGGCAGCAAGGAGAGGGTGGCTATCGTCCGCAGCGTTCTTTTTATTCTCCTCGATATAATAAGGACAACAATGATGGTGAACAGCGTCCATACCGTCCGCGTTACAACGGTGGACAGCAGCAGGGTGAAGAAGGTGGTTATCGTCCGCAACGTCCGCGTTTCAATAACAATGCTGGAGGTTATAACCGGCAAGGTGGCCGTCCGCGTACTGCCGATTATAATCCCAATGCGAAATATAGCATGAAAAAACAGATTGAGTACAAGGATATATTGACAGATCCCAATGAACCAATCCGTTTGAATAAGTTTTTGGCAAATGCAGGCATTTGCTCGCGTCGGGAGGCTGACGAGTTTATCACAGCTGGTGTGGTTTCGGTAAATGGACAGGTGGTCACCGAGTTAGGAACAAAAATCAAACGCAGTGATGAGGTGAAATTCCACGACCAGCCGGTCAGTATAGAGCGTAAGGTGTATGTATTACTGAATAAACCGAAAGACTGTGTGACAACTTCGGACGACCCACAAGAACGTAAGACTGTGCTTGATATAGTGAAAGGTGCTTGCAAGGAGCGGATTTATCCGGTAGGGCGTCTGGACCGTAATACGACAGGTGTGCTGTTGTTGACAAACGACGGTGATCTGGCATCGAAATTGACTCATCCGAAATTTTTGAAGAAAAAAATCTATCATGTATACCTGGACAAGAATGTGACGAAAGCCGATCTGGATCAGATTGTGTCAGGTATTACATTGGATGATGGAGAAATACATGCCGATGCGATAAGTTATGCTTCTGATACGGACAAATCGCAGGTAGGTATCGAAATTCATTCGGGCAAGAACCGTATCGTACGCCGCATTTTCGAATCGTTGGGCTATCGTGTTATCAAGTTGGACCGTGTATATTTTGCAGGTCTGACCAAGAAAGGCTTGCGTCGGGGTGACTGGCGTTATCTGACAGAACGCGAAGTGAACATGCTCCGTATGGGGTCGTTTGAATAAGCAGAAAGTGACAACCGATGAATACAGAGGCACAACAGAGAGTTATCTTACGTTTTCATAAGGGGTATGCTCAGAAACTGTTTTGAATTTATCGTGCGGTGATTTGGGATGAGTTTTTGAGACAGTGTCTCTGTGTTTTGATTTAATAACTAACAGACAGAAAAATGGAAAAGATTCGTAGAACAAAGATTGTTGACCTGCTGAAGTGTCGCGATTTTGGCACGATGGTCAATGTGAAAGGTTGGGTACGTACCCGCCGCGGTAGCAAACAAGTCAGCTTTATTGCATTGAATGACGGTTCTACTATAAATAATGTACAGGTTGTTGTAGACATTGTCAACTTCAATGAAGAAGTGCTGAAACAAATCACTACAGGTGCCTGTGTAAGCGTTAATGGTGTATTGGTCGAATCGGTCGGTGCAGGGCAGGCTGCTGAGGTGCAGGCACGTGAAATCGAGATTTTGGGTACTTGCGACAATACTTATCCGTTGCAGAAAAAAGGGCATTCAATGGAATTCCTTCGGGAGATTGCACACTTGCGTCCGCGTACCAACACGTTTGGGGCTGTATTCCGTTTGCGCCATAATATGGCAATTGCCATTCATAAGTTTTTCCACGACCGTGGTTTCTTTTATTTTCATACACCGCTGATTACGGCTTCCGATTGTGAAGGGGCTGGTCAGATGTTTCAGGTCACTACCTTGAACCTTTATGACTTGAAGAAAGATGAAAATGGCTCCATCATTTACGATGATGATTTCTTCGGTAAGCAGGCAAGTCTGACCGTATCCGGTCAATTGGAAGGCGAACTTGCTGCTACGGCATTGGGGGCGATTTATACGTTTGGTCCTACGTTCCGTGCCGAAAATTCAAATACACCGCGTCATTTGGCTGAATTCTGGATGATTGAACCCGAGGTAGCGTTTAATGACATTAACGACAACATGGATTTGGCGGAAGAGTTCATCAAGTATTGTGTGCAATGGGCACTTGATAATTGCTATGATGATGTGAAGTTCCTGAACGACCATTTCGACAAGGAACTGATTGAACGCTTGCAGGGTGTGCTGAAAGAAGATTTCGTCCGCTTGCCTTATACAGAAGGTATCAAGATATTGGAAGAAGCTGTAGCCAACGGACATAAGTTTGAGTTCCCGGTATATTGGGGCGTAGACTTGGCTTCGGAACACGAACGTTACCTTGTGGAAGAGCATTTCAAGCGTCCGGTAATATTGACTGATTACCCGAAAGAAATCAAGGCGTTCTACATGAAGCAGAACGATGATGGCAAGACTGTCCGTGCGATGGATGTCTTATTCCCGAAGATTGGCGAAATCATCGGTGGTTCAGAGCGTGAAGCCGATTATGATAAGTTGCTGACCCGTATTCAGGAGTTAAATATCCCGATGAAAGATATGTGGTGGTATTTGGATACCCGCAAGTATGGAAGTTGTCCTCATTCTGGTTTCGGACTTGGTTTTGAGCGTTTGCTGTTATTTGTGACTGGTATGGCGAATATTCGCGATGTGATACCTTTCCCACGTACACCGCATAACGCAGAGTTTTAAGCTGAAGAATTAAAGAAATTAAGCTGGAGGAGTGAAGAAGACATTATCGCTCCGTTTCTTAGAAGCCAACAGTCTGGTTGATAATGAATCATCCGGACTGTTGGCTTAACTTTTTGACTTTTCCGAGCTTGTCTTGTTTTAAAATCTTTAACATTCTTCCCCTTTAAATTATCTGTCCGAAAGTAAGGTTTTACGGAAAAGTTCTATATATTTGTACATCACTTATTCGTTTAACTTTAAAATTTTACATCATGAAAGCACGTTCTTTAATTATCGCAGTATTGTGCTCATTTATGGGTGTGGTGAATACGTTTGCACAAAATTTGTTTAATGAGAATACTTCGGCTTCTTTGACCGGTGTATGGCAAATGTGTTTTTACAGTTCTTCATTGCCTGCCTTGCCGGGAGATTTGAAACCAAGTAATTCGTTGAAAATTTTGGGTGAAAGTGGTGAATTTACCAATGTAGTTATGATGCCAACGGGAGCTATTATTATTGGTTCGGGTACATATACCCAAAACAATGATTCTACTTTTACCGAGCATGTGAAGAAAAACATCCATCTTCCTCAGTTGGACGGTAAAGACAATGTGATGCATTACGAAATGGCTGAAAACGGTACCTTGATGTTTGTACGGTTCAAGTCAGCAGAAAAAGGAGACGATGTATGGTCTCATGAGATTTGGAGAAAGATAGACATGCCGTCTGTTTATCCGACCGATATTGTCCGTTGACGGAATTTGTTTGTGCCCAGGCGTGTGGCATTATGCTTCTTTTATGTACATATCCCCACCTGCTTATCCTTAATAAATAAGAAGAAGCAGGTGAGGATATGTGTGTTTTATAATATTCTGTGTTACTTATATCTTGACTTTCAAGCAATAGTTAACTTCTAAATCAGAGTATCTCAATTTTAAATAGGCTTTAAGCTTTTCTTGCGTTCGGCTGTAAGCGTACAGCAATTTGTGAACATTCGCTTTTATACATCAGCTGGCAATTTAGAAACTGTTTTTTGTTTTAAAGTAATTGTATTGATTATCAGTTTGTTTCTGTAAGACTTGGTGAATCGGTAGGGAAGTGTTTTTGTTTGGCTTCTATTTTTGTATGATAGTTGATTTTTTGGTTTGTCCACCAATAATATCCATTTGTCTACCTCTGTTTTAACCAGAATCGCTTACCTTTGAAAATACTATAAAAACAACTAATTATTTATTAAAGATTTCCCGACTATGAAAAATAACGAAAACATACTCATCTGTGTCGTAGGCAGTATTTGCCGGATTCGATTTCCTTCATCTTATTATATAATTAAGGTGTATAGATAGAAGACTTATGTTTTTCAGAACTGCCGGTGATGGTATTTGCGAAGAGATTTTATACAGGCAAGGAAGAGTTTTATTTATTGATAATTTAATACCATTGAAAAATGAGAAAACAATTGATTTTTTCCGCAATGCTTGGCTTGTGTGCCTTGGGAGGTACAGCGGTATATGCTGCACCCTCTATGGCTGCTGTGACACAATCACAGACTATTAAGGTGAAAGGTCAGGTTGTTGACGAACAAGGCATGCCCTTGTTGGGAGCTACGATTATGATTAAAGATGGAAAAGGAGGGACAACTGCCGATTTGGACGGCAATTTTGAATTGGACGTTCCGGGTAATGCTGTTCTTGTAGTTAGTTTTGTGGGGTATAAAAGCCGAGAGGTTGCTGTCCGTAACCGGGCAATCCTTGATCCAATCCAATTGGATCCGGACGATCAGATGCTGGAGCAGGTTGTCGTTGTAGGTTACGGTACGCAGAAGAAAGCCGACTTGACCGGCTCTGTAGCCGTAGTGAATGCAGAGGAATTGAAGCGTACATCCAATTCCAACATTTCTACCATGCTGGAAGGTAAGGTTGCCGGTGTGCAGATTACTTCCGACGGTCAGCCGGGTGCCGACCCTACCGTACGTATTCGTGGTATCGGTTCTTTTGGTAGTACGGCTCCGCTGTATGTCATTGATGGTGTGCCTATGGGAACGTCTATCCGTGACTTCTCTGCCAATGATATTGAGACAATCCAAGTGTTGAAAGATGCATCTGCTGCCGCTATCTACGGTTCGCGTGCAGCCAACGGTGTGATTATCATTACCACGAAGCGCGGACAGAAAGACCAGCCCTTGAAGGTGGATTACAATGGCTATTTCGGTGTGGACTATATTCCTTCGGGAGTTTACGACGTGATGAATGCCGACCAGTACAGCCAGTATTTGGGGCAGGCGGCTTCCAATTCCAATACGCCGTTGCCGGGTGGATACCTTGTCGATAATGCGACAGGTACTTATCATTTTATGGATGATACAGATACAGATTGGTTTGACGAAGTGTTCAAGACGGGTATCCGCCAAAATCACAATGTGAACCTGTCGGGTGGTGGTGCCAATAATACCTATAACGTAGCGTTGGATTACTATAGCCAGAAAGGAACACTGGAAGGAGCCGGACCGAACTTCGAACGTTTCACCGCGCGTGTCAACAACACCATGGATACCAAGTTCATCAAATTCCAGACCAGTATAGTATATTCACATTCCGACCAGGATAACATGGCATTGTCTAATGCGAACGAGTATGTGCAAGGATTGTATGGTGACGTGAGCAACGTGTTACGTTCCACTTTGCTGATGCAGCCTACCATCATGGCTTACGACCCGTCTACTTGGGTGCTCGATGGTCAGGTAGGAGCTGCCAACGGCTATAATTACGATGCTTACGGCTATGGTGTTTATTACGATAATATCCATGGTGATATTTCGGCTTCGAACCCGTTGCTGGTCAACAACCTGTTGCAGCGCAATACGCGTGTAGACCGTTTCGTGGGTACAGGATCTGCCGATGTGGACTTGCTCAAGATGCTGGGCATCGAAAACAAGAATCACAAGCTGAATTACCGCATCAACCTGTCTTACAGCAAGACGCATTGCTCAGACTTCACGTGGATTCCTGCATGGATACAGAGTAACCGTGTGTATTTGGCAAAGAGCAACGAGCGCTTGGAAAAAGCTTCGCGTGACTATTCTACTGCATTGATTGAAAACATCTTGACCTACGATGGTACCTTTGGCAAACACCATCTGAATATCGTTGCCGGTCAGACGTATGAAGAAGAACATACCAATACATTGAACGGTTGGGGACTTAACTACACCGAACCTTATTTCCTCCAGCTGCAGAACGGTGCGAACACCTATTCTTCCAGTTACGACTACAAGCACGCCATCTTCTCTTACATTGGCCGTGTCAACTACAACTTCGATGACCGTTACTTGTTCTCGGCTACGGTTCGTCGGGATGCCAGCTCGCGCTTGTCAAAGGGCATTCGTTGGGGTACCTTCCCTTCTGTTTCTATTGGTTGGCGCTTCGATAAGGAAAGTTTCTTCCCCTTTAACCCGAACGTTGTGAACTTGTTTAAGATTCGTGCAAGCTACGGTGAATTGGGTAACGAGAACATCGGTGAATATATGTATCAGGCGGTGATGTCACGTAACAATATGACATATAGCTTCAATAACTCTGCCGTGACCGGTTCTGCCGTTTCTACCTTCGTGGACAACAACCTGTCTTGGGAAAAGAAGAAAACTTACAACGTAGGTATCGACCTCGCTTTCTTCAACAATCGCTTAGAGTTCACCGCCGAATGGTATAAAAATACCAACCAAGACTTGCTGTATAGTGTTCCTGTACCCGAACAGGCAGGTGTATCGAATACGACCGTTACGATGAATGCCGCCTCGATGGACAACTCCGGTTTTGAGTTCGCTGCTACCTACCGCAACCGCGACCATGCGTTCAAATATGAAATATCGGCCAACCTTAGTACGCTGAAAAATAAAGTCACTTCGTTAGGTTTTACGGATGAAGCCTATATTAGTGGAGCTTATATTACGGAGGTCGGTGAAGAAATCGGTAAGTTCTATGGATGGAGATACGAAGGCATTGCCCGTACACAAGCAGACCTTGACAACCATGCTACCCAGCAAGGTGCCCAAGTGGGCGATTGCCTGTATGAGGATGTCAGCGGTCCCGACGGCACTCCCGACGGTGTAATCAATGAATACGACCAAGTGGTATTGGGCAGCGGTCTGCCTAAAATCAACTTCGGCTTGAATTTCCGTTTCGAATACAAGAACTTTGACCTGAGCATTGCTACCTTTGGTGCCTTGAACTACCACGTGGCTGATGACATTTACAACTCGCTTAACTCTTGCTATGGCTATGGCAACAAGGATGTAGCGATACTGGACGCCAACCGCTGGAGTGAAGACGGTTCTACTTATATTTCGAATGTACCGCGTACCTACATAACAAACAGTGCGACTTACGCATGGAACGACTTGTTCAGCGAACGTAAGATTCAGAATGCCGCTTATTGGAAGATTGCCAATATCGAGTTGGGTTATAACTTCCCCGACAAGTGGTTCGGCAAATATGTATCAGATGTCCGCCTCTATGTGTCGGCACAAAACGTCCACACGTTTACCGGTTACAAAGGATACAATGTAGACTATGCTGGAGGTACCTTTACTCCGGGTTATAACTTCTGTTCGTTCCCGACGGCACGTACCTTTATGTGTGGCCTTCATTTCTCATTCTAATTCTAACTGCTAAAAACATTATTGTATGAAACTATTAAAATATTCACTTGCTTTCCTGTTTGGAGTCGGAACACTGACTTCGTGCATGGATAATTTGGATGTGGTGAATCCCAACCAACAAACTACTGCTACTTTCGGTAATACAGTCGATGACTTGGAGGAGTGTGTGATTGCTGCCTATAACCACATGCGTATGGAAGGGTCGTATGCCCGTGTAGGCTATACCATCGACGCGTGCCGTGGCGATGAAGTGTGGAACTCTTCGCAAGTATGGTACATGGAATTTGACGACTTTACCGTACTGGTTACAGGTGATATTGCCTGGTGGCCCTGGCGTGAGTGGTACTACACCATCAACGTATGCAACTTTATCCTTTCCCGCGTAGGCGAAGATAACAGCCAGCTTTCGGAAAACCTGAGACGCATCAAAGGGCAAGCGCTCTTTATCCGCGGATTGTCTTACTATAACTTGGCAGGCTATTACCAAAACCCGCCTCTGATTACAAGTTATGATACCTACTCTTCACTGGACGGACTTTACGGTACCAATAGCACCTACGATGAAGTGCTCGACCAAGTGGAAGCCGATTTCCAACAGGCTATGGAATTATTGCCTTCGCGTGATACAGGCGGTGAATGGGCTGGTGGTCGTGCCACTTGTGGTTCAGCGGCTGGTTTTTATGCCCGTACGCTGATGGTGCGTCACAAGTTTAGCGAAGCGCTTACGGTGTTGGAAGACATTATCAGCGGTCGCTATGGTACGTATCGGTTGATGGATAACTATGGCGATAACTTCCGCGAAGGCTCTGCATACGAAAACAACGAAGAAAGCTTGTTCGAAATCCAATTCTTGGATTATGCCTCGCAGGGCACCGATGACGAATGGACACCGGTAAATACCAGTCCCAATGCTACGCAAGGTTCGGCTATCGAAAGTAACTTTGCTCCGGGTGATTTCGGTGGATGGGCCGACCTTTCGGCTACCAACTGGCTGTACGACCTCTTCAAGAGCGAACGTACAATAAATGGTACGCTTGACCCACGTCTCTATTGGACCCTGGGTACCTATGAAGCCGATTGGGAAGGTTTCGAATATGGTAACGTAGCCTATACACAACCTATTACGGCTTCCGATACCATCCGTACCAATAACAGTTACGGCGGTATTCCTGTCGCTAAATACACCAACCTCCGTACCGGTCTGTATAGCACAGTGGTTACAGGTTTGCACGATGGTATCAATGTCCGCCTGATGCGTTATTCGGATGTATTGCTTCGTGCCGCAGAATGCGAGAATGAAGTGAACGGACCTACCCAGCGTGCCATTAACTGGATTAATGAAGTACGCGGTCGTGTGGATTTACCCGATTTGCAACTTGCTGATTTCAATACAGCCGATAAGCTTTTTGAGCAGATTGCCAATGTAGAGCGTCCGAAAGAATTCGGTTGCGAGTATGGTCGTGGTTTTGACCTTATCCGTTGGGGCTTCTTCTACGATGCAGGCCGTTTGCAGCAGATGAAGGAACACTCTGTAGTCCGCATTACGAATGATCCGGGCAAAGTGATGCTTCCGGTTGACTATAGCAACATTGGTTCTGACCCGGAATTGAAGAGTGGATTCGATACCTACGTACAGGGACATGAATTCTTGCCTATCCAGCAGACGTTGACCAACAAAAATCCGAGCCTGCAAGGTAACTCGGCTAACTACAGTACGGACAACTCTTCTTACTTCCGTGACAACGGTTGGACGGTACGTCCGGTTGTGGACTTAAATAATTGACAATTGATAATTGACAATTAGCAAAATAAAAACGGGTGCTCTCCCGGCTGCTTAGGGTGGGAGAGGCCTTAATCAATTACTAATTTTATATTATAAGACCATGAAACATTTCAATAAAATAGCAACCGTCTGCGGCTCTTTTGTCTTGGGATTGCTGGCATTGGCCGGTTGTGAAGACGAACACTTTTATGAGGTGGACTCGCCCGATTGGCTTTCCGAAAAGGTGGATTCTATAGCCAATTCGCAAAATTCCGGCGATGAAGAACTGGTAGGCATGATGGAAGATGTGTACACCATCGGAAGTACAGATTACAGTACGGGATTTTGGACCGTTTTTTCTAAATACTATCAGGTTCCTGATGGCCAGAAGTGGAATGCAGTGTTTAATCTTCATATCAATCCGGATGCGCCTAATACGTATAAGAATTTTGGGTTAGTAATCACTAATGATGTTGAACGTAATGGCGAAGGATATTTGGAATATGGTGTAATACGCTTTGATAATCAGCCTTCGGGAAACTCTGAATGGGGAGATTATATTGATCGTTCTTATATTCAAAGTACGCTTACTTTCGAAACCGATACGGATGAGGGCGTCGAACAATTAGGAGGAAAGGTAACGCTTACTGTCGACCGAACTAATCCGGATGCATTCAATATCACTATGACTAATGGAACAGTTACTAAGACTTATAAGCAGCCGACTGCTCTTGTTAATCTGAACGCTGATGCAAGCAATACCAATATCCGTTGTTTCTTAGTGCCGGAAGGTTCGTATATCGATTTCCAGCAAACCAACATTGAGCCTATCGGCGGATGTACTTCGGCTGAAGACAAGAATCCAGTATCCATGGAATTGCAGAATGTACCCGAAATTGTGAATGTAGGGACTCCGCTTGATACGGCAATGGTAGGTGTTACGGCACTTGTGACATTTGAGGAAGGGGTGTCTGCTACGGTAACGGCTGCCGACTTGACTTTCACAGCTATCCCCGATATGGAAACTCCGGGAGTTAAAAACTTGGTGGCTGTCTATAACAAGACTTTCAAAGGTGAGAACTGCGACCAGCCGATAACCGCTACTGCAACATTCGAAGTGGTAGAAGAGATTGCTTCTATTGCTGTGGCTACGCAACCTTCGCGCACTACCTATTATTATTATACTTCGGCAGCAACCGAAGGAATGACCGACCGTACGTTGGCCTTTGACCCTACTGGCATGGAAGTGACAGCAACTTATGTAAGTGGAGGAACAGGAACTATCGCAAACTCAAGGCTTACATTCTCTACAGTTCCGGCTACAGTAGGTACGCATACCGTTACCATTACTGCTGACGAAGGAGTGACTGCTACGGTAGAGGTTACCGTTGCCGAATCTGCAGTGTCAGAAGTAACAAATAGTACGGCTATCGTAGGAGCAGAAGATAATTCAACTGCTTTCTGGGGTGCTTTCTCTGATGACTTCAACGTGCCTTCAGGCGAAACTAAATCGATTACGTTCACAAATTACAGCAGCTTGGCTGGCAACTGGAACAACTATGTAGTAGTTCTTCGTAAGACTGATACGACTGTAGAATATGGAGTTGTCCGTGCTGATAACTATGGTTGGGGTGCCGGATATGATGGAAACACCAATCTCCGTCTCAGTGGCGGTCAACCCGACTGGGCTGCTTGGCTTGCTACCATGAACGGTGCAGAAGTTACGGTTTATGTAACCAACTGTGGCAATGGTACTGCCGATGTTCAGGCTATCATGAACGGAACAGATGGCACAACTTCTATCCAATATTATTTGGGTATCACTACCATCGATCCTGAAGACTTGAACTTTGCGCTGACGGTAGACGGAAGCCATCTTGTTTTTGGTGAATAATTTTTCATTTCCTTATTCTATTCATGCCGTCCCCTCTAATAGGGGGATGGCATGATTTTTAAACTTGACACACATGAAAAAGTTATCATTAATTTGGATATCTTTGTTGGCCGTCTTTACATTCGTAGGCTGTTCGGATGACAACGAAGTAGAATACAATCAAAGTAGCGATGTAACTGTAGCTGTACCGGAAGTAACCGCAAGTACAGGCACTTCGCTGACTGTAGCTTCCTCGGTAACCGGTAATACAGGAAGCATTGTCCGGAGGGGGTTCTGTTACAGTGCCAATTCGCAGGCTCCTACTGTCAATGACAATATGGTAGAAGCAGACGAAAATTTCAGTGCCACCATTTCAGGCTTGATGGGCAATACCACTTATTATATTCGCGCATTCGTATATGGCAACAGCCGTTACACCTACTCGGATGCGCTGGAAGCTACCACCGAAAGCCAGCCCATCGACGAACAGCTTGCGAACTATGTAGCTCCCGCTTATGAGGATAACTATACCAGCATCGCTGACTGGACGAACCGTAGCCGCTGGAACCTGAGCAATGTGCATGACCCTTCTGTGGTGCTTGCAGAAGACGGGTATTATTACATGTATCAGACTGATGCTTCGTATGGCAACGCTCATATGGCAGGTGGGCATTTCCATGGACGCCGTTCGCAAAACTTGGTAGATTGGGAATACTTGGGAGGTACGATGCAGAGCCTGCCCGATTGGGTTATCCTGAAACTGAATGAGATCCGTGCAGCTATGGGATTGGAGCCGACTACAGCCGATGAGGCTGACTTCGGCTATTGGGCACCTTGCGTACGGAAAGTGCGGAACGGATTGTATCGTATGTACTATTCCATTGTCTGTCCCGGTACGTTAAGCGGTGACGGAACATGGAGCGAACGTGCATTCATCGGCTTGATGGAGAATTCCAATCCGGCAAACAACGACGGGTGGGAAGACAAGGGCTATGTCATTACCAATGCTTCCGATAGAGGATTGGATTTCTATGTCAATGCCAGTGCGGATGATTATTGGAATGAAAACTGCTATTATAAATGGAATGCCATTGACCCCAGCTATATCATTGACAATGACGGACGCCACTACATGGCATACGGTTCTTGGCATAGCGGCATCGCACTGGTAGAACTTGACGAAGCAACGGGCAAGGTAAAGGCTGAATTGCCTGATCCGTGGGGTACGGATGCAGACATCGCTGCATACGGACAACTGATAGTTACCCGCCAGATGGGTAATCGCTGGCAAGGTTCAGAAGGTCCGGAACTGATTTATCACGATGGGTATTATTACCTGTTCCTGGCATACGATGCATTGGAGGTGCCCTACAATACCCGTGTAGTGCGTTCCACGAATATTGCAGGTCCTTATGTGGGCATGGACGGTACGGATGTGACAACCGTTGGAGGCGAAGCTTTCCCGATATTGACTCATCCGTATAAGTTCAATGGCAACGATGGCTGGGTAGGTATTTCGCATTGCTGTGTGTTCGATGATGGTGAAGGCAACTGGTATTTCGCTTCGCAAGGCAGATTCCCTGTAGATGTACCGGGAATCAATGCTTCCAATGCCATTATGATGGGGCAGGTGCGTTGCATACGATGGACCGAAGATGGCTGGCCGGTAGTGATGCCTGAACGTTACGGTGCCGTGCCGCAGGTGGAGATTACTGAAAGCGAACTGATAGGTAATTGGGAGAACATCGACTTGTCATACGCTTATGGAGAACAGAAGACTTCAGCCACGATGACCCTTGCCGCCGACCATACCGTAACTGCAGGTGACTGGGAAGGAGCTACGTGGACGTATGACAGCAGCAAGCGTATCCTGACGTTGGATAATGGGGTAGAACTTTACTTGCAGCGTGAAACCGATTGGGAGGCATCTCCCAGAACCCATACTATCGTTTATGCCGGCTAT
Source organism: Bacteroides sp. An279 (assembly GCF_002159615.1). Lineage (NCBI taxonomy): Bacteria > Pseudomonadati > Bacteroidota > Bacteroidia > Bacteroidales > Bacteroidaceae > Bacteroides > Bacteroides sp. An279. The sequence continues at coordinate 424 of NZ_NFJA01000085.1, read as the reverse complement.
GGTGATGATTATAAAACTTACTGGGGTAAAAAAAGCAAGTGATATATTCGGAAATAAGCGGCATGGTGTGTGAGCATGCCTGCCGGAAGATGAAGAAGCTGTCTCGATAATGAATTGGGGCAGCTTTCTTTGTATCTTTAAGAAACATTTACCGCGTGATAATTTGGCAGTAAGTCTGGCAAGATTAATAATCTTCAGGCTGTAAGATTATTAATTCAAGTTTCGCAAGTTCAACTTGCAGCTTTTAATCTATAAATGTCGCAAATATGTTTCATATCTTCCTCCCTGTTGATGATAGCCTGATAGATATCTTCATCAGTCAATCCGAAGAGTTCCGCAACCGCAATGACCAGTTCTTGCATGACGCCCCATATCCTTTCCGCAACGGACAGTTCCAAAGAATCCTTGGTTACGTCCTCAAAGA
>NZ_NFJA01000084.1:0-17362 GCF_002159615.1 Bacteroides sp. An279 | reverse complement strand
AAGGTTATTGGCGTATTGCTGATAGTCCTATATTGAAGGTGGCGATAAATAACGATAGCTTGAGAAAAGCAGGGTATTATACCTTAATGGGTTCGTATCTCGAATGGTATCCAAAATAGGAACCGCCGTATGCCGAACGGCACGTACGGTGGTGTGAGAGGTCGGTGAACATGAAAATAGGAGATAAACACCTATGATTAATGTTTATCTCCTACTCAATTGAAAGAGACTTTTACTTCACCTGATGCCAGCAGGGCGACATGATGAAGGTAAATTCATAATCGCCGTAGGGCAGGCGGTATTTCTCCAGCGGGAGGGCACCCCAGCTGTTGACACATCCCAAGCCCATCTGCGCCTTGTCGATACACAGGCTGGTCATGCCGGCTTTGTCCAGTTCGCCTGAGTGGCGTTGGATTTTCACCCAGCCTTCATCAAGGTCTTCGATGCGGTAGGGCAGAGCCGATGCCGAGAAGGGAGCTTCGGATACGAACATCAGTCCGTTGCCCGCTTTGTTGATGACCTGCCACCAGCGGAGATCGGTCTTGTTTCCGCTTTCCTGCGGACGGATGTACGGATAATACTGGTCGTCTACCTGCTGGCGGTATACACCCAGCGGCGTAGAGTGGTTGCGGTCGGAATAGTTTTCCCACGGACCTCTGCCGTAGAACGAAATGGTTTCGAACTGGCGGGGCATCATCAGGTTCATGCCGAAGCGGAACATGTCTGATACCTTTGCGTTCGGGTCGGCTTTCATTGCCTGTACCACTTTTACCGCACCCTTGTTATTGATGAGGTAAGTGAGCGAGAGAGTCGCCGAAACGGCTTTCAGTTCATAGTCGGCACTGACTTTCACCATGTCGTTTTCCATTTCACTCTTCAGCGAGGTGAGGCGGATGCCGGGGTTCTTCCATGCCACATATTTCTGTTGCAGTCCGGCTCCGAAATCGTTGTCGGTCGGTGCACGCCAGAAGTTGGGTGCCAGTGCGGTGCCCGGTTCGAGATAGCTTACGCCTTCTACTTCATAGACGGTGAGGTAGCCGGTGTATTTGTTGAATTCGATATCGAAGTTTTCGCCTTTCACTACCAGGTAATTGCTGTTGGTAGCATCGATTTCCGGCACGATGATGTCCTGGTTGCTTTCTTTTACATTGGCAAACTCCAGTGCCGGTGCTTCGTAGGCTTTCAGAGTCAGCTGGTCGTAGGCTACGGTATGACCGGCGGGCAACATGCCTTCGGCGTTTTTCAATACGTATTTCACGTTCAGCAACCATTCGCCTTCGGTACCGATGGTGCCATAATCCAGTGTCACGTCTTTAGTCTGGTGAGGAGCTATGCTGAGGCTTTCTACTGAGCCTGTGCGTACAATACGTCCGTCGTGAAGCAATTCCCATTCCATGCGGTATGCCGAAAGGTCGCGGAAGAAGTATTCGTTATACACCTTTACAATGCCTTTTTGTACATCGGCAAGGGTGGTCCAAATGTCCTGATAGAAGTAGCGCACTTCGTAAGCGTGCGGGTTGGGCACACGGTCGGGGCTTATCAGACCATTGTCGCAGAAGTTGATGTCGCTGGCATCAAAGCGGTTGAAGTCACCTCCGTAGGCATAAATAGTCCGTCCGTTCTTACCGGTCCAGCGGCACGACTGGTCTACAAAGTCCCAGATAAATCCGCCCTGGTATTTGGGATATTTGCGTACCAGGTCCCAGTATTCCTTGAATCCACCTTCCGAGTTGCCCATGGCGTGTGCATATTCGCACTGGATGAGCGGTTTCTGCTTGCTGTTGTCTTCGCAATAGGCGATACATCCCTTGTAGTCGTAATACATCGGGCAGAAGATGTCGGTCTTTCCGTCTTGGCGGGCTTGTTCGTACTGCACGGCACGGCTGGGGTCTTCTGCCTTCACCCAGTCGTAGGCAGCTTCGAAGTTGGGTCCGTATCCGGCTTCGTTCCCGAGCGACCAGAAGATGATGCTGGGATGGTTGAACGAGCGTTGCACATTGCGCTGGTTGCGTTCCATGTGCGCCTTGGCATACGAAGCGTTTTTTGCCAAAGTCTTGTCACCGTATCCCATACCATGCGATTCGATGTTGGCTTCGGCTACCATATAGAGTCCGTAGCGGTCGCACAATTCATACCAATATGCATCATCGGGATAGTGGCAGGTACGTACGGCATTGATGTTAAGCTCTTTCATGCGCAATACGTCTTGAAGCATACGTTCGCGCGATACATAGTAACCGCCATCGGGATCCATTTCGTGACGGTTGGCACCTTTAAACAATACCGGCTGGCCATTGACCAGTATCTGTGCGTTCTTCAGTTCGATTTTGCGGAAACCTACGTTTACCGGAATCACTTCAGCACCCGAAGCACCTTCCATCTGTGCATAGAGCGTATAAAGATAAGGAGTCTCGGCGGTCCACTTGTGTGGGTTTTCAACGCTCATCGTTACCGTTTCCCCTTTGGTCGAAGCCGAAGCCACTTCCTTTCCTTCGGCGTCTTTCAGGGTCAGCAGCACGTTGCCACTTCCTTTCAGCTGTACATCAACGGCAAGTGTACCGTTTTTGTATTCGGCATCCAGATCGGGGGTGACGCGGATGTCTTCGATGCGTTTCTTGTTGCGTGCATACAGATAGCAGTGGCGTGCCACTCCGGTGTAGCGGAAGAAGTCCTGGTCTTCCAGGTACGACCCGTCGCACCAGCGGAATACCTGGAACGCGATTACGTTTTTCTGCCCCGGTTTCAGGTAAGAGGTCAGGTCGAACTCGGCTTCCAACTTGCTGTCCTCGCTATATCCTACGAATTTCCCGTTTACCCAAAGGTACATGTTCGAGCTGACGGCACCGAAGTGTGCGATAATGTCTTTTCCTTTCCACGAAGCCGGAACGGTGATTTCCCGGCGGTAAGAGCCTACATGGTTCTTTTCGGTGGGTACGTAGGGAGGATTGCTTTCGTATTGGTTCCGCCAGGCAAAGCCGGTGTTTACATAGATGGGGTCTCCGTATCCGTTCAGTTCCCATACGCCGGGTACTTGTATGTCATCCCATCCCTTGTCGTTGTATCCGGTTTTCCAGAAATCGGTAGGGCGCTGGTCGGCATTTGCCACCCAAAAGAATTTCCAGGTGCCATCCAGGCTCATATAGTTCTGCGATTGCGTTTTCCCATTTCCGATAGCTTCTGCCGACTCGTATGCGAAATAGTCGGTATGCATCGGCGCACGGTTGATGGCGTTTATTTCCGGGTCTTGCCACTCTTTGAATGTCTGGGCGTTCCCAGCAAGAAGAGAGATGCCCAATAATCCCAATGCAAATGTTTTTCTCATGCTTTCAATTTTAAGTGTTAATGATGTTACAAAAATAATTGATATTTCACCACAGAGGCACACAGGGGATTTAAAATTTTTCCTCTGTGTCCTCTGTGGTGAATGCAAGCATTATCCTACCAGCTGCATCATGCGGCTCAGGTATTTGCCGATGATGTCAAACTCCAGATTTACCACGCTTCCTATGTGCAGCGTGTGGAAATTAGTATGTTCGAAGGTATAAGGGATGATCGCTACTTGGAACGAGTCTTGCGTCGGGTTACATACGGTCAGGCTCACCCCGTTGACGGTTACCGAGCCTTTGTCTACGGTAAAGTATCCGCGTTTCGCCATTTCGGGTTGGAAATCATACTTGAACGTGAAATACCAGCTTCCGTCGGCATCGTCAATAGCCGTGCATACAGCTGTCTGGTCTACATGTCCCTGCACGATATGTCCGTCCAGCCTGCCGTTCATCAGCATGCTCCGTTCTACGTTCACTTCATCGCCTTCTTTCAGCAGCCCGATATTCGAGCGTTCGATGGTTTCTTTCATGGCGGTAACGGTGTACGTATTGTTTTCGATGTGAACCACGGTGAGGCACACACCGTTGTGCGACACGCTTTGGTCTATTTTCAGTTCATTTACAAACGAACACGTCAAGGTCAGATGCAGGTTTTCCTGTTCTTTGACTATCTTGACTACTTTGGCACATTCTTCTACTATTCCTGAGAACATAGATATTGAGTTTTGAGTTTTTGAGTTTTTGAGTTTTTGAGTTCTTAAGTTTTTGAGTTCTTAAGTTTTTGAGTTTTTGAGTTCTTGAGTTATGCTTTCGGTATGGGTTTGCTCCATACGATTACTCCTTCCGAGTCGATTACCGATATGGTACCTCCGGCATATTCTTCGATGTAGCTCCCGCCTTTGGCGAGTATGTCTTCTGCCATGTGGATGGCCTTTTCTTCGGTTTTGATAGAAAATCCCTTGTTGTCGCTCGAACTTTGGTCCGAGAAATAAATGTCATACGTTTTCATTTCGTTCAACTATATTAATTATGGTAATGCAAATATATACAGGCTACGGTTAGCAACCAAAAAATCGAAGCGTTTTTTCTTGTGGAAATGTTCCGCTCTGCCTGCACTTATTTGTATCGGCACGCAAAAGTATCTGCATCGGCAGGTGCAACTATATGCGTGGCATGATGCAACCGGTTTCCGTGACTGGCGTGACAAACGAAATAAAGTTAAATATTTGCTTGGTTCTGTTATCCGAAGCAGAATAATGTGTTTCTTTGTACCTCATAATCGTTTAGTAAAGTTATGAATACAAAAAGAACACTTATAGGGGCATTGGTCGTATTGATGGCTTTGGGCTTGTCCAGTTTTAAACAGGAAGACGACCGTAATTTCCAAATAGCGAAGAATCTGGATATATTCAATGCTATTTTCAAGGAACTTGATTTGTTTTATGTCGATACCCTTAATCCGGAGAAAGTGATTCAGAACGGGGTAAACGGCATGTTGGCACTTACCGACCCTTATACGGAATATTATCCCGAAGAAGAAGTGAGCAGCTTGAAGGAGATGATTACCGGAAAGTATGGAGGTATCGGTGCGGCTATCCGGTATTACAAGAAGAAAGACCGTATTGCCGTGATAGAGCCGATAGAGGGTATGCCGGCTGCAGAGGCAGGAGTAAAGGCGGGCGACATTATCCTATCAGTAGGAGGGAAGGACATGGTTCGTGGTGATTTGAAACCTCAAGAGTTTTCGGAGAAAGTAAGTGAGGCTTTACGTGGCGAACCGGGAACATCGTTTATCCTGAAAGTGCTCCGTCCGTTGAAAAACGACAGCACGGTGATGGAATTTAAGATTACCCGGAAGAATATCCGGAACAATCCGGTGCCTTATTACGGTATGGTGCACGATAGTATCGGCTATCTGGCACTCAGTGGCTTTACCGACAACTGTGCCAAGGATGTAAAAAAAGCATTCATTGAACTGAAAGATAAAGGAGCAAAGGCATTGATTCTCGATTTGCGTGACAATGGGGGAGGATCGTTGCAGGAAGCGGTAGACATTGTCAATTTTTTTATACCTAAAGGCAAGGAGATAGTCGTAACCAAAGGTAAGATCCGTCAGGCTGCAGGGTCTTTTAAGACCGCGAATGAACCGATTGATACGGGAATGCCTCTGGCTGTATTGGTTAATGGCAACACCGCTTCGGCTTCTGAAATCTTGAGTGGCTCGATGCAGGATTTAGACCGTGCAGTTATCATTGGCACCCGTACGTATGGGAAGGGATTGGTTCAGACCACTCGTCAGCTTCCGTATAATGGGACACTGAAGGTGACTACTTCGAAGTATTATATTCCCAGCGGGCGTTGCATTCAGGCAATAGATTATGCGAAGAAGAATGCTGATGGTTCGGTGGCACGTATCCCCGACAGTCTGACCCATGTGTTTTATACAGCTGCCGGTCGTGAAGTGCGTGATGGGGGAGGCATACGTCCCGACATAGAAGTGAAGGGTGATAAGTTCCCTAATATTCTTTTCTATTTGCTGAATGATGATTTGATATTTGACTATGCTACCCAGTATTGCCTGACTCATCCGGCATTGGTCTCTGTAGATTCGTTGCAGATTACAGATGAGGATTATGCCGATTTTAAAAAACTGGTAAAGGATGCCAACTTCACTTATGACCGCCAGAGCGAACAAATGCTGAAAACCTTGAAAGAAGTAGCCGAATTTGAAGGGTATATGGAAGGCGCGGCCGAAGAGTTTAAGGCATTGGAACAGAAACTGAACCATAACTTGGATCGTGACCTGGATTATTTTTCCGGACCGATAAAAGAACAGATAGCCGAAGAAGTAGCAACCCGATATTTCTTTGAACGGGGTGCGGCGATGCAGCGTTTGAAAGACGATGCCGACTTGAAGAAAGCGATTGAAGTGCTGACGTCTCCTGCGGAATACCGCAAGATTCTTTCAGTGCCGGAAGCAAAAACAGAATCGGATGCGCACACGGCGTCACAGAAATGATTTTGCAAAATATTTTTATGGAAGTATATGGTAAATAGAGAAAAGTTTCCTATTTTTGTGGAGTAAATAACTAGTCCTAAAATCAGTAGAAAAGTAAATCATTATGGAAAACGAAAATAATAACAATCCGGAACAATTGCAGATAGAGCTGAAAGAAGAAGTGGCTCAAGGTACGTATGCCAATTTGGCTATTATCACTCATTCTACATCTGAATTTATACTTGATTTTGTACGTATCATGCCGGGACTTCCTAAGGCCGGCGTACAGTCGCGTATAGTGATGACTCCTGAAAATGCCAAACGCCTGATGTTTGCTTTGCAGGATAATATCGTAAAATACGAAAAGAATTTCGGACCGATTCAGATGCCAGAGCAGCAGCGCAATGCCAAAACCTTTGTACCCCCTTTGAGTGATTTCAAAGGTGAAGCATAAGAAGCACTTAGAACTAGATATAAATCCGACTGGAATCGGTGCAGGCCTGAATGGGTTTGCCCGATTTGCAGTCGGTCTTTTTTTGATGTTGTTTTTCTTGTGAGAAATTTCAGTGTATTTTTTAGGGAATAAGAAGCTGTTTTGAATTTATCGTGCGATGATTTGGGATGAGTTTTTGAGGCATTTCCGCTTCTGTGATGAGGAAGATAGCGGGCTATCTGACGAAGAACAGGAGCGAAAAGGACCAAAAAATCGCCCAAAGCACACACGAAAACGGATACATCAAGCCAAGAAAAACTTTTTGGAGAAATTCAAAACAGCTTCTAATAGTTCCATGGATGCGCCATCCCGGCGTATCCACGGATTTTTTTAGTGTATAACCTATCTAGAAAATTAATGAAAAGCCTTATTCCCAGATTCCTTCCGATGTCATTTGTATACGTCTGATGGTACCGTCTTCGTTATAGTACAGACGGTCGATACAGATGGCCCGTCGGAAACCGCAGCCATCGGTATTAATACTCCCGTTGTGGTAGATGAAATAGGATTTCCCCTTGAATTCAATGATAGCCTGATGGTTGGTATTCGAATTACCAGCTATTTCGTTCAGGATGCCTTTGTATTCCCATGGACCGTTAATGTTGCGGCTCATGGCATAGCAGATTTTTTCAGGAAACTCGGATGCAAACGACAGGTAATACCAGCCGTTATGTTTGTGTATCCAAGGCGCTTCGGTGAAACGGGGCAACTGTATGGGCATAATCGGACCGTCCAGTTCTGTCATGTTTTCTTTCAGCTTGGCATAATAGCATTGGGTATTTCCCCAAAACAAATATGCCTGTCCGTCATCATCAATGAATACAGTAGGGTCTATGTCGTCCCATCGGATGGAGGTATATTCAGTTGTCATGTCATTGGTAATAAGTGCCGAACCACGTGCATCTTTAAATGGACCGATAGGAGAGTCGGAAACGGCTACTCCGATAGATTTGCCGGGAATAGTGGCATGTTCTACGGTCACATACCAGTAGAATTTTCCGTTGCGTTCGATTACCTGGCTTGCCCATGCTTCTCCTTTCGCCCATTTAAAATCGGTAGCTTTTAATGTATAGGCATGTTCGGTAAAAGTATGCATATCTTCGGTAGAAAGAATGCACCATTCGTTCATCAGGTAGTATTGTTCGGGAGCAGGGCATTCATCGTGTCCGGCATAAATGTATACTTTGCCGTCATAAACCATTGCTGCAGGGTCGCCCAGATATTTATAATTGACTATCGGGTTGCCAGATGCAACAAACGTTGTATCATTGTTACTGGCAAAGGTCGCAAAGCTGCCGGCACATGTCATCAAAGTCAGCAGCATCATGGATTGAATACGTGTGTTCATGTTTACTTTTCTTTATTAGATTTGTATGTCATACAAAAATAAGAATGTCCACTTCCAGGAAGGTGGATATTTACCTTTCTTTGGTGGACATTTGTTTTTTGTTGTATAGTTTGGAGGTTTGTTACTTCATTTCAAACGAATAGTTACTTTCAGGTGGTGTTTTGCCATATTAGAAAAAAATGATAATCTTCTTTTTAGAACTGTTTTTGAATTTATCGTGTGCTGATTTGGAATGGGCTTTTGAGGCATTTCCGCTTGTGCAATCGAAGTATATATGCATTTTCTGCAGGCATGCATCATGCCTGCAGGTAGCTCTACCGGTGTGTCTGTGGCGGGGGATTTCCAGGTATCGGGCAGGCAGATTCGGGGAGAGGGGTGGATATTTAGCCGTTTTGGGTGGATATTTGTTTCCTGTAGCTGCTTTCTTCGGATGAAGTGTTCTGCCGGTAAAAGAAAGTTCGTATATTTGTTGGTGAAGATAGACGGGGAACACCGGAGTGGATGCTCCGGAATACTTGTCGTTAACTATTAGAGACAGATACTGATGAAAATACGATACTGTTCATTGCTTGTGTGGATATGCGTGTTGCTGCATATACTTCCTGCCTTTCCGCAGAATAGGGGAGGCAATTATTTGTTTACCCATCTGACAATGGATGATGGGTTGCCCAAGAATTACGTGGAGGATTTGATGAAAGACAGCCGTGGCTTTTTATGGGTCTCTACAGGGGGAGATGGTGTGACGCGTTATGACGGGTACGATTTTATTACATTCAATGCTTTTTCGGGAGAGACACGGCTGAAGAATAATTTCATCGTGAAGTTCTGTGAGGACCATTTCGGACGGATCTGGATGGCGGGAGAGCAAGGCTTGGATATTCTGGATGTAAATAGTCTGCGTTTGATAGGTGGCCAGGAGCTGGGTGGAAAATTTGCATCGGCTGCTTTTCATTCCGCCTCTTTTGTCTATTGTTCTTCTTCTGGCAATGTGTGGGTGGGTGCAGATGATGCTTTGTATAAAATCGCGTTTTCTTCAGACGGTAAAGTGGAGTATATTACACGGATATGCGATCTTTATTTGTATAACCGTAGCTTGGCTTTCTGTGAGGCGGATGGATATATTTGGTTTGATTATCTGGGCACGTTGTCGGTTATCAAAGAAAATGTGGTTGTGCCGCAAAAGCCGGTGCCGGTTTTTCCCGGAACGGTCATCCCTGAGGGTTGCGTGATGCAGTGTCTTTTCCCTTGGCAAAATGATTTGTGGATTGGTACTAACAACGGATTGTATCGGTACAATGTCAGTACGCGTACTTTGAAGGCTTATTTTACCGATGAGCGTGATTTGTTTTCCTTGTCGCAGAATTATATTACCGACATCAATCTGGCTCCGGACGGGACGTTGGTGGTAGGTACCTTGAAAGGATTGAACCTGTACAATGCTGTGACCGATAATTTTACACGTATCCAGCAGTCGGAGCTAAGCGGGGGCGGCGGATTGAATTGTAATTTCATCAATTGCCTGCTTGCCGATGAAAATTTGCTTTGGATAGGTACAGAGGTGGGAGGATTGAACAAGATGTTCATTTCGCGTTTGCAGATACAGAACGACTTGCATTCACAAGAAGATGCAGGAAGCCTTTCGGGGAATCTGGTTAATGCTATCCTGGAAGATGAAAACGGGTCGTTATGGATAGGAACGGTTGAGGCTGGGCTTAATCTTCGCCGTGCAGGGAAACAGCATTTCGAACATTATACAGCAGAATCGCCCTCACGCTTGAGCCATAATTCGGTCAGTGCGCTGGCGTCTGACGGGAAAGGCCGCATTTATGTAGGAACGTGGGGCGGAGGTTTTGGCTGGGTGAGTGGAAATAATTTGTCCGACAAGACTTTTCATCCGGTTTTGTCTTCCGAAATTCCCGAACTTTTCCAGGCTTTTGTCAGTGTGCTGCTTTACGATTCGTTGAATGACTTGTTATGGATTGGCACGAACCGGGATATATTGGCCTATCATCCAGCTACGGGGAAAGTGTTTGATCCTTTCCACGGCAAGCGCCGGGGAAGTGTTTATGGGTCGTTGGGAGGATGCATCACGTCCGATGGCATTTTATGGATGGGGGTCACCGCTGGGTTGTATCAGATTGATTTGCACACGTATGGGAAGGACTCTTTGGAATATGCCTTGTATGACCATAAACTTGATAATCCTTCCGAGCGGATGGCAGAGCGGATAACATCGGTTTGTCCCGCGAAAGATGGGGGTGTATGGATTGGTACAAATGGGAATGGCTTTTATCGGGCGAAAGGGAAAGTCGGCAATTGCCGTTTCAAGGCTTTTACTGCGAAAGATGGTTTGATAAACGATAATGTGATAGGCGTGTGGGAAGGCAAGGACGGATATGTCTGGCTGACTACCAATAATGGCTTGTCACGTTTCAATCCCAAAGATAATACGTTTCAAAATTATACGAAACACGACGGCTTGCTCAGCAACCAGTTTTATTGGAATGCCATCGGCGGCTCGAAAAACGGTGAAGTGTATGTCGGCAGTACGAACGGTTTTTCGGAAATCCGTTTTATCCCCCGTGTAGAATCGGATAAAGGATTTCCATTGACATTTACCGGACTGTTTAGTTTTGACCGTGACGTGGCATTTGCGGATAATCGGGTGAATATTCATGAACGTGACAAGCAACTGACGGTGCATTTTGCATCCTTGGATTATAATCCTTCTGCCTTGGCATGTTATGCTTACCGGTTGGAAGGATTTGATGACAAGTGGATAGAGGTTCCTGCCAATCAGCATACCGTATCCTATACCAGCCTGCGTCCGGGAAAGTATGTGTTCGAATTGCGTTATGCTTCGGATGGGAAAAACTATGTTTCGCCTACGCAGACTTTGATGATTGAGGTTACGCCTTATTTTTACAAGACTTTTTGGTTTCAGTTGCTTGTCGGGCTGGTCTTGCTGATGTTGGTGTATGGGCGGTTCCGCTCATTAAAACATCAGCAGAAATTGCTTCATACGTTAGTAGAAGAGCGTACCCGGAAACTGGAAGAACAGAAAAAGCTTTTGTCCGACCAGACGGAGGAACTTTCACATCAGAATAAGTTGTTGAAAGAATCGAACGAGAAGATTACCAGCCAGAAGAACAAGATTCTGGAAATGTCACGGAAAGTGGAAGAACTTACTGTTGACAAGCTGGCTTTCTTTACTAATATTACGCATGAATTCCGTACTCCGCTTACGTTGATCATCGGTCCTATCGAACGGGCTTTGAAGTTGAGTTATAATCCTCAGGTTATCGAACAGCTTCATCTGGTGGAACGCAACTCGAAGTACCTGCTGTCGCTTATCAATCAGTTGTTGGATTTCCGGAAGGTGGAAGAAGGACGGGTGAAGATTGTTTCCAATTACGGTAATATCCGTAGCTTTGTAGAAGAATTCATGCCTTCGTTTACGGTATATGCGCAGGCACGTGGCATCGATTTGCGTTGCTATGTCCGTCTGTACAATCCGTTTATGATGTTTGCCGAAGATATCTTGCGTAAGATTCTGGCCAACCTGATAAGCAACGCCCTCAAGTTTACCCCTAAAGGCGGGCAGGTGTCTGTTTATATAGCTTCGCTGATGTCAGAAAACGGCGAGAAGTTGTTTATTAGCGTAAGCGATACAGGGAAAGGAATCCCCCAGGAAGACATCGACCGTATTTTCAACCGTTTTTATCAGGCGGATAACCAATATCAGGTATCGGTGAGCGGGCAGAGCGGAACGGGCATCGGGTTGTATTTGTGCCGGAAGCTGGTCTTGTTGCTTTCGGGCGAGATAGGAGCGAAAAACAGGCCGTCGGGTGGTTCTACCTTCCGTGTCTTGCTGCCTGTGGTGCGTGGAGAGCAGCCCCGGCCGGCAGTGGCAGAAACCGAAGAGATACATCCCGAACTGATGTGTAACAGCAGGCTGACGATGCTGGTGGTAGAAGACAACAAGGACATGCGCGATTATACCCGCTCTATCTTGCGCGAGTATTATAATGTGGTAGAGGCTGCTGATGGGGAAGAGGCTCTCCGGATGCTGAAAACGTATTCGGTGGACTTTATTATCAGCGACCTGATGATGCCGGTGATGGATGGTGTGGAACTGTTGCATCGCGTGCGGAGTGATTTTTCCATTTCCCACATACCTTTCCTGATGCTTACCGCCAAGACTTCGGACGAAGCCCGGCTGGACAGTTATAAGATGGGGGTAGATGCTTATCTGCTGAAGCCTTTCGATGAAAACATGTTACTGGCACGTATTGCCAGTATTCTGGAAAACCGCAAGCGTTTCCAGCAGCGTTTTTCTATTGACATGGATACAGATTCCCTGGAGTTGGCAAATGAAAATTCGGGAGACAAGAAGTTCCTGGAAAAGGCGATGATGGTGGTGAAGGATAATTATAAGAATTCCGATTTTGAGGTGAGCGACTTTATTCGTGAGATGGGCATCAGTAAAAGTTTGCTGAATAAGAAGATGCAAAGTCTGGCAGGTCAGTCGGCTGGTCAGTTTATACGTAACTATCGGTTGAACCTCGCTCGTGAACTGTTGTTGAAAAACAAGGTGAATCATACGATGAATATTTCGGAAATAGCATATGCTGTAGGATTCAACGATCCGAAATACTTCACCCGTTGTTTCACAAAACATTTCAATGTTACGCCTAGTAGCCTGATGGAGGATTGATTGGGGAAGCTCTCCACCTGAAAGGGGCGTTTGTCCACCTCGTTTTGTGTTTGTTTTTGCAGCTTTGCACTATGCTTGCCAATCGAGTGAGTCTAATTATTGAATCAGATATAAAACCACAAGCGTATGAAAAAAGCTATTTTATTGACCATGTTTTTAGGTTCAGCATGGTGTGGCTTCGCCCAACAGCCACAAGTTACCGACAATCCGTTCGTGCACGACCCGGTAATGGCGAAGCAAGGTGATACTTATTATTTGTTCGCTACGGGCGAAGGAGTGTCTGTCATGTCTTCTAAGGATTTGAAGACATGGAAGTTTGAGAAACCCGTGTTTGCCGAAGCTCCTCAATGGGCGGTGGAAGCTGTAAAGGGGTATAAGGGACATACATGGGCACCCGATATCATTTACCACAACGGGTTGTATCACTTGTTTTATTCTTGCTCGGCATTTGCCAAGAATACTTCGGCTATCGGACATGCTACCAATCCGACGCTTGACCCGTCTGAACCTGACTTTAAATGGACGGATCATGGAAAAGTAATCCAGTCGGTACCCAACCGGGATATGTGGAATGCTATCGACCCTAATATCATCATCGACGAGGACGGTACGCCATGGATGAGCTTCGGCTCATTTTGGGATGGTATTAAAATGGTGAAGCTTACTGATGACCTGATGCAGGTGGCACAGCCTGAAGAATGGCATTCGCTTTGCAGCCGTCCGCGTTCGTTCGGGCTGGATGATAAAGATCCGGGTGATGGAGCTGTAGAAGCTCCGTTTATCATGAAGCACGGAGACTATTACTATCTTTTCGTTTCATTTGATTATTGTTGCCGGGGGAAAGATAGTAATTATAAAGTCGTGGTAGGACGCTCGAAGTCGGTTGTCGGACCCTATGCCGACAAAGAAGGGAAACCGATGGCAAAAGGAGGCGGAACGCTGGTGATAGAAGGAAACGAAGCGTATGCCGGTATCGGACATAACGCAGCTTATCACATCGACGGAAAAGATTATTTCTTATGCCATGCTTATTCGATTGCGGAAGATGGAGCCCCGAAATTGTTTATACGCGAAATGACATGGACAGCTGACGGATGGCCTGTAGTCAATTATTAAATGAAGAATGAAGAATGATGAATGAAGAATCGCTTCGCCCGCATGGAAATTCTTCATTCTTCATTCTTCGTTTTTCATTCTTCATTCCTGCTAATCAGTTCCAGCAGTTTCTCTACCGCTTGCTCTTCGGGGATATTCTTCTCGATACATTCTTTTTTCTTATAAAGGCTGATTTTGCCTCGTCCGGCACCTACATAGCCATAGTCGGCGTCCGCCATTTCACCCGGACCGTTTACGATGCAGCCCATGATGCCTATCTTCAAGCCTTTCAGGTGCGAGGTCGCGGCCTTGATGCGGGCGATGGTTGCTTCGAGGTCGTAGAGCGTACGTCCGCATCCCGGGCAGGAGATGTATTCGGTTTTCGAAGTACGCAGGCGTCCGGCTTGAAGGATACCGAATGCAGTTTCGTCTGATTTCAAGTCGGAGATAGCATCACCGTCGTTATAAAGCAAGATGCCGTCGCAGAACCCGTCGATGAGTAAAGCGCCCATATCCGTAGCGGCTTTCAACTGGAAATCTTCCAGACAGGTTTCCTTATAGTACTGGAAGAACACCAACGGATTTTTCAGTCCCAATGCCATCAGCTGGTGGGCCAAGCCACGGAACTCGCCCAGGCGGTTCGCATGATTGCTCTGTGCGATGATGACGGTTTCCGGATGGCGGCGCAGGCAGGCAATGGCTTCTTCATCCAATGTCAGATAGGTAAGGAAGAGAAATTTCCGTTTCGCCTGGCTGTAATGCAATTCAATGAGCTGTTTGTGGCTGAATGCCGGATACGTGCCTTCGCTTCCGTCCCAGCGGTTAGCGTCTACGATGTAGCCGATGCCCGGCTGGCGTTCTTCGGGCAAGGTCTGCCCGCAATAGATATAGTCCGGACGGAATTGTCCGTTTGTCTCCATATTCCCGTTGAGGCGTGCTGATATGACGATGGGTACATGGCCGCCACCGATATTCCCTACGGGGGTAGTGGTGCGGCGTGCCGGGTCGGTATAGCAAAAGCCCTCCGCTTCCGTTCCGGGTATGTAGATATGGCCGTTCCGCTTGGCGACGTAGTCCACCAATTTGCGCGCCACAGGTATTTCCGCTTCAGGAGCTTCTGTAAGCGAGACACGGATGGTGTCGCCCAGTCCGTCGCATAGCAAGGCTCCGATGCCCAATGCCGACTTGATGCGCCCGTCTTCTCCGTCACCCGCTTCTGTCACGCCCAGATGAAGCGGGAATGCCATGCCTTCTTTTTCCATTTGCGCCACCAGCAAGCGGACCGTTTTCACCATAATGACGGTATTCGATGCCTTGATGGAAATGACCACGTCCGTGAATTGTTCTTCCACGCAGATGCGCAGGAACTCCATGCACGATTCCACCATGCCTGCCGGTGTATCGCCGTAGCGCGACATGATGCGGTCGGACAACGAGCCGTGGTTTACCCCGATGCGTATGGCGGTATGGTTTTCCTTGCAGATGTCCAGGAAAGGGACCAGCCGTTCGCGTATCTTTTGTATCTCTTTGGCGTATTCTTCATCCGTATACTCCAGCTTCTTGAAGGTACGTGCGGCATCGGTATAGTTGCCCGGGTTGATGCGTACCCCTTCGGCATAAAGCGCTGCCACTTCCGCCACTTTCGGATTGAAGTGGACGTCAGCAATCAGCGGTGTGCCGTAGCCTTTCGAGCGCAAGCCGATGTTGATGTTCTTCAGGTTCTCGGCCTCACGTGTGCCTTGGGTGGTGAGGCGTACGTATTCGCCTCCTGCTTCAATGATGCGGATGGCTTGTGCTACGCAGGCCTCGGTATCGGTAGTAGGCGTATTGGTCATGCTTTGCACCCGGATGGGGTTAGTGCCTCCCATAGGTGTGCTGCCTACATATACTTCGCTTGCCTCGCGGCGTGAATAATTGAAATAATCCATATATTTTAGGTACTAGGTACTAGTTGACTAGGTGACTAGGTTTTAGATACTGGGTTTTAGGTACTAGTTGACTAGGTACTAGTTGACTAGGTACTAGTTGACAAGGTTTCAGATACCATCGACTGGCGCCAACAAAGGTATTCAGAACCTAGTCACCTAGTCACCTGGTACCTGGTCACCTAACCAGAACCTGGTCACCTAGTACCTAACTAACACTTATACTCGTATTTCACCTCTTTCAGGTCTTGGTTGGCTTTGACGATTTTGTTTTTCAAGCCTTCCTTGTATGCGGCAAACTTCTGTGCCAACGCCTCGTCAGACAGGGCGAGCATCTGCACGGCAAGGATGGCGGCATTCATCGCCCCGTTGATGGCTACCGTAGCCACGGGGATGCCCGGAGGCATCTGAAGGATGGAATACAAGGCATCTACACCGTCCAGGACGGAACCTTTGATAGGGATGCCGATGACGGGCAGTGTGGTATTGGCGGCAATGACACCCGGCAATGCAGCCGCCATGCCGGCTCCGGCAATAATGACTTTCAGGTCCCTGCCTGCGGCTTCTTTGGCAAACTTCTCCACTTCGGCGGGAGTGCGGTGGGCGGAAAGGGCGTTCATTTCGAACGGCACTTGCATGTCGTTGAGGAAAGCCGCAGCCTTTTCCATAACGGGAAGGTCGGAAGTGCTTCCCATGATGATACTTACAATCGGTTTCATGTCGTTTGTTTTTTGAGGAGTTAAGAAGTTAAGGAGTTAAGAAGTTAAAGAGGTTCGTTTTCATCAACCTGACTATTGGCTTTAACTCCTAACGGAGCGCAGCGGAGTGATAACTCCTTTAACTCCTTAACTCCTTTATTAAATTATTCATTAATCAGTTGCTTGTATGCTTCTGCATCCAGCAGGCCGTCCATTTCCGACGGATCTGCCGGCTTGATTTTTACCAGCCAACCCTTACCATACGGGTCTTGGTTCACCAGTTCCGGATGCTCTTCCAGTTCCGGGTTTACTTCCAGCACCTCTCCGCCTATTGGGAGGAAAAGGTCGGAAACGGTTTTTACTACCTCTATGGTGCCGAACACTTCGCCTTTGTCCAGCGTCTCGCCTTCGGTGGTGATGTCCACAAAGACGATGTCACCCAATTGGTCTTGTGCGTAATCGGTAATGCCTACATAGGCTTCTTCACCTTCCAGGCGAATCCATTCGTGTTCGTTCGTGTACTTTACATTCGTAGGGAAATTCATAATTCGAGATTTTAAAGGTTTATATTTCCTGCAAATGTACG
The DNA here is from genome assembly GCF_002159615.1 of Bacteroides sp. An279. Taxonomy (NCBI): domain Bacteria; kingdom Pseudomonadati; phylum Bacteroidota; class Bacteroidia; order Bacteroidales; family Bacteroidaceae; genus Bacteroides; species Bacteroides sp. An279. Next base: position 176 of record NZ_NFJA01000084.1, on the reverse strand, counting down.
AATTTAAAATGAAGAATGAAGAACGGCAGAGCCAGAATTTCTTTATCCGTATGGTAAACCTTGCACGGGGCAGAGTCAACCAGCGAGTGCAACATTACGAAATATTTTTGAAAAAGACCTCCTTAGGCGTCAAGAAATTGAGTTTTTCCCTCGGTCTAGCGTTGATTTTCTTCCTG